>JAUXCV010000131.1 GCA_030618675.1 Acidimicrobiia bacterium
AGCGGCAATCGCATCGTGATCGTCACCAACGCCGGCGGACCGGCGGTCCTCGCTGCCGACCATTTCGCGGACGTACGTCTCGAACTGGCGGAACTGGGCAAAGAGACCCTCAGTCGCCTCAACGCGGCGCTGCCGCCCACATGGTCGCGTCGGAATCCCGTGGACATCATCGGGGACGCCCCGCCCGAGCGCTATGAGGAAGCGATCGATATCTGCCTCGAGGATCCCGATGTCGACGGTGTGCTTGTCATTCTCACGCCACAGGCAATGACCCGCCCGCTTGAGGTCGCGGAGGCAGTGGTCGAGGCTGCCGATCACAACGAGAAACCGATCGTTGCCTCGTGGATGGGGGGTTCCCAGGTCAACCCCGCACGCCTGGCGTTTCGTCGAGCGAAGATACCGACCTTCAACACACCGGAGGCCGCGGTCGACGCGTTCCACTACCTCGCCTCCTATCGATCCAACCAGAAGCTGTTGCTGCAGACACCGGAGCGATTGCCGCTTCACCACGAGGAGCCCAATGTCGAGGCCGCCCGCCTCATCATCGAGAGCGCTCTTGTCGACAAGAGGAGCGTTTTGACCGAACCCGAGTCGATAGCGCTCCTCGATGCATTCCGCATCCCGACCGTTCGCAACGGTATCGCCCGGTCGGCCGAAGAGGCTTTGATCCTTGCCGTGTCAATGGGGTTCCCGGTCGCGATGAAGATCTACTCGGAGGACATCTCTCACAAGTCCGACGTCGGCGGCGTTGAACTCAGCATCCAGAGCGCGACGGACATACGTGGCGCCTACAACGATCTGATGGGTCGGGTCCACAGGGCCCGTCCGGAGGCTGATCTTCAGGGGGTCACGGTCGAACAGATGCGCCGAACGCCGAGCGCTCGAGAGGTCATGATCGGGGTGATCAAGGATCCGGTGTTCGGGCCGGTGATCAGCTTCGGACTCGGAGGGACCTGGGTCGAGGTGATGGAGGACGTCGCCGTGGCCCTCCCACCGCTCAATGAGCGCCTCGCCAAGAACCTCATCTCGCGAACCAAGATCGCCAAACTGCTCGAACAGTTCCGGAACCTGCCGGCGGTGAATATCGATGCTCTCGTCGACGTGTTGCTGAGGGTGTCCAACATGACGTGCGAGCTGCCCTGGCTCCAGGAGATGGACATCAATCCACTGTTCGTTGACGAACATGGTGTTGTAGCGGTCGATGCACGCATCGTTGTCGGTGTTCCGCGCCCCTCGACCGACCCGTACCACCACATGGCGATCCACCCCTATCCGGCCGATCTGGAGACGCACGTTCAACTCCCCGACGGCACCGACGTGACGATCCGGCCCATTCGACCGGAAGACGCCGAGATCGAAGCGGATTTCGTCAGGGACCTGTCCGACGAGGCGAAGTACTTCCGGTTCATGCACGCGCTCGACGAACTGACCCCGGAGATGCTCGTGAGGTTCACGCAGATCGACTACGACCGGGAGATGGCGCTGATCGCCACGATCAATGAAGACGGGCGCGAGGTTGAGCACGGTGTAGTCCGGTACGTCACCAACCCCGATCGGACCAGCTGCGAGTTCGCTCTGGTCATCTCGGAAGAGATGCGCGGTCACGGAATCGGGCAGCGGATGCCCAAGCGGCTCATGGAGATCGCTCTCTCCCGCGGACTCGACAGGATGGAAGGCGAGGTCCTCGCCGAGAACCACCGGATGCTCGACATGGTCAAGGCGATGGGGTTCCAGATCCAGAGCAGCGTTGACGACCCCGGCGTCAAGCTCGTTTGGAAGGAACTCTGACCACTCATCAGGACTCTGGCGTACAGAACTGACGCGATCGTGCCGTCTTCTACGCAAGACGCCTGATCGGTGGGGTGGAATCAACTATCGTCTCCCCGGTGCTGAGAACTCAACCCGCCGCCGGCATCGGTAGCACGCTCGCATTCGTCACGGAGCGACTCGTCGCGCCCGTCGAGGGTATGCATCGGGTCATCGCCGGACGCTGGTTCGGTTCGCTCGAGCCGGTGGCCGCTCCGGTTCGGAAGGTGCACGACGCTGTCGCTTCCGCGGTCTATGGATCCGTACGCCTCGGCGCGGGCGTTGTCGGAGCCGGTATCGACGAGCACATCTCGGTTGAATCGGGCACGGCAGATTCGATCCAGGCGTTCACGAACGGCCTCTGGGGTGACGATCTCGGCCGGCACAGCGACCGACTGGAGATCACGATGGCCATCCGTGACTCCGTTGGAGATCCGGTCACGATCGGCCCCGATCTCGCGACCGCATTCCCTTCTGCGACCGATCGGATGGTCGTGTTGGTGCACGGACTCGTCGAGACGGAGCGGTGCTGGCATGGTACCGAGAACGAACCCGGCATGGCGCAGGTACTCGAGAATCACACCGGGTTGACGCCGGTCTCGATCCGGTACAACTCAGGACGGAGAGTGTCCGACAACGGAGCGCTGCTGGCATCGTTGCTCGAAGAGGTCCGCGCCGAGTGGCCGGTTCCGGTGCAGTCGATCGCCCTCGTCGGCAACTCGATGGGCGGCCTGGTCGTTCGCAGCGCCTGCGAGGCTGCGAGCGCCGCCGGTCACCGATGGATCGACGACGTCGACACCGTCGTGACGGTGGGATCGCCGCACCAGGGTTCGCCACTTGAGAAGCTCGCCAACATGACTGCGTTTGGTCTTGCGATCGCTCCGGAAACCAGGCCTCTTGCCGGTTTCGTGAACAGGCGGAGCGTCGGGATCAAGGACCTCAGATTCGGAGCCATCCTCGAGGACGACTGGACGGGCACCGATCCGGATGCTCTGCTTCGCAACACGGTCGGCGACCACTCCCTGCCATCAGGCATCAGTCACCACTTCGTGGCAGGAGTCGTCACTTCTGACCCGGAGAATCCCATCGGCGCCATCGTGGGAGACCTCGTTGTGAGGCCGGGGAGCGGCATCGGACGGCACCTCGAACCGAAGAGCACGACGGTCATCGGCGGCCGGTCCCACGCCGACCTGCTCAACGATCCGTCGCTCATTGCCGGTGTGATGGGCCGGGTGGTGCCCCCAGAAGAACCCCGGGGTCGATAGCGGCAGGATCGTGCGCGTTGATCTTTACATCGGACGCCGGTTCTCCGGATCGAGACTGAGAACGGAGGGATCGACGGCAGGGGAGTCCGGCGAGATCGGGGGAACCGGTTCGTAGACGGATTCGGGTGCTGGACGCGGATCCGGCTCACCTTTGTTCGGCCACATGGCCATCGCTCGCTCGGCCATCGCTGTGATCGAGAGCGACGGGTTCACACCAAGATTCGCCCCAATGACGGCCCCGTCGACGACGTGGAGCGTCGGATGGCCGAAGACCCGGTGATAGGGATCGATGACACCCGATTCGGAGTCGGCTCCGATGGGTGCGCCGCCGAGTATGTGGGCGGTCGTGGGCCGATTGAGGAGTACTTCGTTGATCATGCTGATCGGTTCGCCGTTCATGACGTCGGCGGCGATCTTGGCCGCTTCGTTGGCGATCGGGATATAGGTGGGGTTGGGTTCCCCGTGACCCTGACGAGAAACGAGGCGGGTGCCCAAGATGCCGCGCTTGCGGAACAACTGCAGCGAGTTGTCGTAGCTTTGCATGACCAGGAGGATCACGGAGCGCTCTGCCCACCTCCGCACCGACATCGAGCGGAGCCACCGGATGGGATGGAGCACGATGTCTCTGAGATACCGCAGCGGGCGCGGGAGGCCGGGGCCGCCGTCGGTGAGCATGGTGCCGAGGAGGCCCATCGCCGAACTCCCTTTCGGGTAGCGGACAGGCTCGATGTGCGTATGCGGTTCGGGATGGATCGACGACGTGATCGCCACTCCCTGCGAGTAGTCGACGTCAGTGTCGTGGGCAGTCGCGCCGAGAATCGCCTCAGAGTTCGTTCGGACGAGATGACCGATCTGATCCGAAGCAGAGGGGAGCCTGCCTTGTTCGGCTAGTGACAGAAGCAGTCGGGTCGTTCCGAGGGCCCCGGCGGAGAAAACGACCTGATTGGCAAAGAACACGTTCTTGTCGCGACCGCTGCGTGGGCCTGGGCGCTGCGTGGAGATCATCCATCCACCGCTCTCGAGTCGTTCGACGTCGACGACCTCGGTGTCGGCATGGACGACGGCACCGCCTTGCTCGGCCAGATAGAGGTAGTTCTTGTCGAGACTGTTCTTTGCGTTCTGGTTGCATCCGACCATGCACGCGCCGACCGAGGTGCACCCGGAGCGGCGGGGCCCGGCGCCACCGAAGTAGGGGTCCGGAACCTCGACACCGGATTCGCCCAGGTACACGCCGATCTGCGTGGGATGGAACGTGTTCTCAACGCCGAGTCTGCTTGCCACGGCACGCAGGACATTGTCCGCCGGTGTGTCGGCACGAGCTTCGGTTACACCGAGCATGCGTTTGGCGATCGCGAAGTACGGGGCGAGTTCGGTCTTCCAGTCGGTCACGTCTGACCACTGTGGGTCCGTGTAGAACGCGTCATGCGGTTCGTAGAGCGTGTTGGCATAGACGAGCGAACCTCCGCCGACACCGGCGCCCGACAGAACGAGGACGTTGCTCAGTAGGTCGAGACGTTGGATGCCGTACAACCCGAAGCGGGGTCCCCAGATGAAGCGTTTCACGTCCCAGCTCGTCTCTGCGAAGTCGCCGGTTCGGTAACGTCGACCGGCCTCGAGCACTCCGACGCGGTAGCCCTTCTCGGTCAATCGCAACGCAGAGACGCTCCCCCCGAATCCAGATCCGATAACGACGACGTCGTAGAAGCTTTCCACAGGGGGAAGACTAGCGACTAACCAACTTGTCGAATGGCGGAGTAGCGGAGTATCTGTGCGGACGGAAGCTCTGTGGGTGTCTGGCTTCCCTCAGCTACCCGGCTACCCAGCTACTCCGCTACTGGTTCAAAACTCCGCCGCTCCCCATACCGGGATCTGTGCTCCGTTGATGACCGAGGAGCGGTGACCGGTGAGGAAGTCGATCACATTGGCGATCTCGTGGGGCTTCGGCCAGTCCACGTAGTCGGCGTAGGGGAGAGCTTCCCTGGTGCGCTGGGTGTCGATCACCGAGGGCAGCAGCACGTTGCAGGTCACGTTCGTGTCGGACAGCTCGCGAGCGGCGGACTTCCCGAGTGCTGCAACGCCCGCCTTGGCGATGTTGTACGCGGCCTGTCCGGCCGGTGGATCAACCGCCTG
>JAUXCV010000148.1 GCA_030618675.1 Acidimicrobiia bacterium
GTGATCGCCTCGTCGTGGGCCTGCCCGTCGGTCTCCATCCAACCGTTGATGGCGTGGTACACCGGTGGAAGGATCGGGATCGGGAGTTCCGCGATCGCCGTTTCGCCTTCCTCGACGGCAACCAGCACGTCAACGGCTCGGACGGGGCCGCGAACGAAGGCGCCGTCGGACTCCTCAGTGAGGCTTCGGAAGACCACAGAGATCGCATAGCCGCCGACCGTGGACCGCACGTCGAACGCACGTGCCCACTCGACATATGAGATACCGCTCCCATCACCGTTCGGCAGGTCCGGAACCACGGCGTCGTTGACGAACGCCGAGATCAACTCCTCCGGGATCGGCCCATCGACGGTGAAGTAGTCGGTGACGAACCACTCCGCTCGAGCGACGGCGGCCAACTCCGCGACGACGGGCTCGAACGCCATGAGATCGGCTTCTGATAGGACGGCGGTCGTCGTCGACGATGGCTCGGTCTCCGCCACGATGCCCTCAGAGGTGGTCGTCTCAACCGGTGTTGCCAGTGCCGGCTGATCCCCGTGGCCGGGGGAGGTGAGCCAGCGGATCCCGACGAACCCAACGACGACCGCGACGATGACGGCGGCGGCCATGTACAGCGTCTTCACACGCCCATAGCGATGCTCGGTCAGGAGCGTGCTCCACGGGATCTCCTCGTATTCGTCCATGTCACCCCTCCGGGATAAAGAGTCGTTGGCCTGGGAAGATCAGATTCGGGTTGTCGCCGACGAGATCCCGGTTCGCCGCGTAGATAGCGCGCCAGAAGCGTGCGATGTCGGCATTTGAGGGGTCGGCGTTGCGTCCCTCGCGAAGGACGAGAGCCGCTATGCGCCACAGACAGTCTCCCGGTTCGACGACGTAGGTCGTGATGCTCGACTGTGTGCGTTCAGTCCTCACCCGTGATCTCCCAACCGATCGGTCGGATGGTGACGTAGCGGCCGGGGCTTCGGCCTCGTCGGCTGCGGTTTCGGTCGCATCCACCGGAGGCGCCGTCTCGTCGACGAGACGAACGATCGGTGGGGCGATCGCTGCGGTCGCAGGCCGGGGACGGGCCAGGACTGGCGTCAGGCTCGCCATCATCAGCAGGACGGCCAGTGGGCGCACCGGGATCGGGAGTCGGACCGTCGCGAGCCGGCGTGCGAGTCCCGGCAGAGAGCCGAGCACCCCGAACGTCAGGGTGACGGCCGCGACACCGGAACAGAGGACCATGGCGGGTTCCATGGCTCGAACATACAGGAAATCACAAGTGACCTCAATAGGTCTGAATTAGCATGAACAAGTAATTCGGAATCCCGTATCCGGTATCCCGTATCCCGTATTCAGTACGGAGTACGGACTACGGACTACGGAATACGGAATACGAACTACGGACTACGGGCTACTGACTACGCCGGCGAAGCCGGCTCCTATCCCCCGATGAACGACATCTCCACTTTCGGGAGTCCGAGAGAGACACCGGTCCGCTCTTCGCTGTAGCGATCGGATCGCGCCTGCCACACCGCGGTGATCAACTCGACGAGTTCTTCGTCCGTCGCACCCGATCGCAGGGGATCTCGCAGATCGGTTCCCTGTGTTGCGAACAGGCAGGTATAGATCGAACCGTCCGCGGAGAGGCGGAGTCGTGTGCACTCGCCGCAGAAGGGCTTTGACACGGACGCGATCACGCCGATCTCTCCTTGTCCATCGCGATATCGCCACCGGCGTACGACCTCGCCCGGATAGTTCGGATCGATCGGGTCCAGCGGCCACTCGTCTGCGATCGTCGCGAGGATCTGGTCTGCGGTGACCACGTCTTTCATCTTCCAGTCGTTCGACGATCCGACGTCCATGTACTCGATGAACCGGACGATGTGACCGGTCTCGCGAAAGGCTCCGGCGATGTCAACGATGGTTTCGTCGTTGAGGCCTCTCCTGACGACGGTGTTGATCTTGACGGGTGTGAGTCCCGCATCCTTCGCGGCGTCGATCCCCTCGAGGACACGGGCGACGGGGAAGTCAACGTCGGCGGCTCCGCGAAAACTGGTGTCGTCGACGGCGTCGAGGCTCACCGTCACCCGATCGAGGCCGGCTTCGGCGAGGGCCGTGGCGTGACGGGCGAGCGTGCTGCCGTTCGTCGTCATGGCGACGTCCGAGATCCGCTCCACAGCAGCGACTCGGGCCACGAGATCGTCGAGGTCGTGGCGCAACAGCGGCTCACCTCCGGTGAGTCGGACCTTCTCGACTCCGAGGCCCGCGAACACTCGAACGAGTCGTTCTATCTCCTCGAAGGTCAGGATCTCGTCGCGAGGGAGGTAGACGTGGTCCCGGTCGTACACATCACGGGGCATGCAGTAAGCACAGCGGAAGTTGCAGCGGTCCGTAACGGACACCCGCAGATCATGCAGCGGTCTTCCAAGCGCGTCGTGAAGCATGCCAATGAAACTACCAGTGGACAGTCGACAGTGGACAGCGAATACGGGATACGGACTACGGAATACGGAATACGGAATACGGACTACGGACTACGCACGACGCCTGCGCAGCAGGCTCCTAACGGGCAAGGTCGAGGAATTCGTTCCGGGTCCGCGAATCGCTCTTGAACGTTCCGCGCATCGCGCTCGTGATCATGGCGCTCTCCTGTTTCTGGACGCCGCGCATCATCATGCAGAGATGACGGCCTTCCATGACGACGGCGACGCCGTGCGGGTCCAAGATGTCGGTCAAGGCGTCGGCAACCTGGTTCGTCAACCGTTCCTGGACCTGGAGTCGGCGTGCGAACACGTCGACGATGCGGGCGATCTTCGACAACCCGATGATCTTGCCCTTCGGGAGATACGCGACCGCGGCTTTGCCGAAGAACGGGAGCATGTGGTGCTCACACATCGAGTAGAACTCGACGTCCTTGACGAGGACCATCTCGTCGGCGCCCTCTGCATCGAACACGGCGTTGTTCACGACTTCTTCGAGGGACGTCGTGTACCCGCTCGTCAGGAAGTCCATGGCCTTCGCCACACGCAGCGGCGTGCGTACGAGGCCCTCGCGCTCCGGATCCTCTCCGATCTCTATGAGTTGTTGGCGGACGAGGCTCTCGAGTTTCGGCGCGTACACGTCGACGACGTCGTCGAAGTCCTCTGGTGCCCGGGGTGAGTATGGGGTGCTGAGTTGAATCGCCATGACGGGACGAACCGCTCCGTCGCCGATTTGTTCCGCGATCTCCGAAGCCGTCCGGCCGTCTCCCGGATGAACCCAGTCGGGAGCAACCTCCGCGATCGGGATCGCAACGTGGGCAACCGTCACGGCCGACGGATCGGGAAGGACCCACCCTTCGGTGTCGAGTTCGACGTTTCCGTAGTAGGCGATATCGAGGTCGATCCGCCTCGGGGCGTTCGGATCATCGCTGCGCTCACGCCCCAGTTCGGCCTCGATCGACCGCAGCGCCTCGCGCAGTTCGACCGGTTCCAGTTCTGTGCAGACGTAGGCGGCGGCGTTGAAGAAGTCGGGTGCGTCTTCCGGGCCTCCGATCGACGGGCTCTCATAGAACCCGCTCACCCGTTCAACGGTGATGTGGGCAGTTCGGCGGAGCATCCGGATCGCTTCGGGGAGATTGCGCTCCTTCTCGATGTTCGATCCAATCACAACGATCGCGTGGGCCGTTCCATCACGCATTGCCGTCACCTCCGGTTCGTGTTCGATAGATCGTGATCCCGACGGATCGGGCGTGTCGGAGCGCACCCGGCTTCTCGACGGTCATTTCGACCGCCGCGACGCGCTGATCCGCATCGAGGCAGATCTCGGCGAGTTCAGCAACAAGGCGTTCGACGAGCATGGGTTTGCCCTGCTCGACGAAGGCGATGAGTCGCTTCGTGATCGTCCGGTAGTTGACGGCATCGTCGATGTCGTCGCTTCTCGCTGCGTCGCGGGTGTCCGCCCAGAGCGTGGCGTTGATCAGTATGTCCTGACGGTGAACCCGCTCATCCGGGTTGATTCCAAGAATGCCCGAGACGACAAGGTCCTTGATGTGAATCTGATCGAGTCTCTCATGTCTCATGTCTCGTGTCTCACGTCTCACGTCTCATACCAGATGCCCTCCACCGTCGACCCGCACGATCTCACCGGTGATGAAGTCGTTCTCCAGCAGCGACAGAACCGTCGCGACGACCGGCTCAGTTCCGCCGACCCGACCGAGCGGTAGGTCGGCGGCAAGTCTCGCGGCGTAGGAGTCGTCTTCTTGGGACGGCGGGAGGATGACTCCCAGGGCGACAGCGTTGACCCTGATCCGGGGGGCGAGTTGTAGCGCTGCCGTCTTCGTGAAGGTGTCGATCCCGCCCTTCGCCACGATGTAGCTGAAGTGTTCTCGATAGGGAGTCTCGGTCCGGACGTCCGTGACGTTCACAACGGCACCGTCGAGGCCTTCGGGGAGCGCTTTCGCGAACGCCTGGGTCGCGAACACCGGGGACGCCAGCGTCAGATCGAGCGCCGCTCGCCAGGCATCGACGGTCACGTCTGTGATCGTGTCCGAAGGGAACCCGGAAGCGCTGTTGACGAGGATCGACGGTGTCCCAAGCGACTGCTCTGTGAGATCGACGAGCATGGCGGCCTTCGCGGGGTCCGAGAGATCGACCGATCCGACGGCGGCCCGCACTCCCAACTCCCGTGCTTCGTCGGCAGTTCGTTCGGCGGGTTCGGCGGATCGGTTGTAGTGAATGAACACGTCGACCCCGGATCGAGCGAGACCAAGCGCTATGGCGCGTCCGACGCGAACGCCGCCTCCCGTCACGATCCCGATTCTTCCTTGTAGCTCCATGATGCTGAGCGTAACCAGCCGACGACCGATCAGCTTCCCGATTCTGAGGTATCCGATGACGGAGCG
>JAUXCV010000034.1 GCA_030618675.1 Acidimicrobiia bacterium
AAGTAGAAGTGGATCACATCGAGCGTGGCGAGAGCGGCTGGGGTGAAGGTTCCAGATTCAACAAGAAGAACTGGGCGATGTACATCGAATACACCCGGGATTCGTGCAGTGTCGAAGGCTGACCACCACATCTTCGTCGATTGACCGTGAGAGAACCCCGGGTGCGAGGCCCGGGGTTCTCCGATTCCCGAGAGCGACGGCCTCAGAGGTGTTCGGCGAAGAACGCTTCTATCCTCTCCCACGAGTCCTCCGAGGCTCCCTCGTCGAACGCAACCGCCATGAGAGGACGCCCGATCAGCGCCTTGGAGATCCGGTGGCCTTCTGCCTCGTTCATGAACGAGTGCCCGGCATTCGGGTAGGTCTCGATGTCATAAGGGACGTCGGTTCCTTCCAGCGCACGGGACAGCTTGTTCCCATCACGCCCGATCAGCCGGTCCTTTCCCCCATAGGAAGCGATCACCGGGCAGAGTCGCTTGGCGATGTCGTCGCCGGGGAAGATCCCGTAGTTCGTGGAGATGGCACGTGCGGTTCCTCTCGCCCCGAGCAGCAGAGCGAAGCTGCCGCCCATGCAGAAGCCAACGATGGCAACCCGACCGTCGGCCACATCTTCACGATCGGCAAGAGATCGGAGGTGTTCCTCCGCCGTGTCGATGATGCTCCCCTCACCTATCTGGATCTGCGCCATCGCACGGGCGACACACGAGATCCTCCCCCCGTCGAGCAGGTCGGGAGCAACCGCAACGTAACCCAGACCGGCGACACGGTCGGTGATACGACGAATGTCGTCGTTGAGGCCGAACAGTTCGTGGATCACCAGGACACCCGGGGCCGGAAGATCCGAGGGAAGCGACTCGTACATCGCAACTCCGTCAACCGTGAGGTCGCGTCCGCTCATCGATCTCCCCTCCTCGTGACTCAGCATGGCTCGATTCCCGGCCAGCGTACGCCGTCTGTCGATCAGGTGCCGGGACCGATGTTCGGAAGCTCGTCGGGCATCAGCGGATTCGGCCGATTCCGGTGGTACCGATCGAGCCTATCGGCGTCGCACACCGAGCAGAGGTGGACGGTCCGCGTTCCCACAACCGACAGCTGAGTGCCTCTCCCCTTCTCGACGATCGCCAGGGGCACGCCCTGGAGATCGCTACCACCGCACTTCGGACATCGGGGCGCCGGGTTGCGGTCCCACGACGCACCACACACGCCACAGGTGACCGTGATCCGATCACCGTCTCGGGTCCCCGCGAGATCTTCGGTCTCACCGCAGTCGGGGCACGCCAGGTTCATGGCGAATCGCCGGGCGTGTCGATGATGTACATAGGAAGTGCAACGCTACTCGACACTCACGGCATCCCGGGTTGTGAGCACAGCCGCAGAAGCCGCCGTTCAGGCAGGCTCAGGCTCCGCGCTCACTTCGCCGTCCGAGTTCTTCGGTACGCGATACGACAGAATGGCCGTGGAGGCCAACGCGGCGATCTCCCCCATCAGGAAGGCAAGACCGAGGCGCACGGCGATTTCGCCATCCGACAGCGCGAGGGCGATCATCGCGACCACAAGAGCGAAACCCCAACCAATCGCCAGGCGTGTGGTGTCGCCCCGCGCCACGAGCACCTGGCCCACGAACATCGCTCCGCCTGTGATGATGATGCCCGCAGCTGCCACTCCCACGAAAACCGACGGTGGGCGGAAACCCTCACCGAACAGCAGCGCAACGATGTCCGGACCGATTCGAGCAGCCAGGAACCCGGTCGGAATCGCCAGCACCGCAGCACCGATCGTGAACTTCACAACCCAGCGATTCAGCTCCGCATCGAGTCCGAGCGTTGCGAGATTCGTGAGCGGAGGCAGAACCCGGGCTACGAGGCTGGATCCAAGAACAAGCGGAACCCGCACGATCGTCAGAGTCACATAGATGATGCTGATCTCGGCTGCCGCGGCCCCCATCGCCCCGGCCACGAGCGGCCCGGCGACGAGCAGAACCTGTGAGGCCGCAGCCGCCAGGATGAGGCTTGTCAGAAATCGACTCGGGCTCTCCTCGCTGTGTGCGGTCTCCTTGCCGGGAAGGCGCACACTCGACGCCCACACCAAGATGAAGAGTGGGCCAACAGCGAGAGCGACGCCGAAACCCAATGCACTCGGCACGATCAGTGCAAGACCGATCGCCACGACGAGACGGAGCGCGGCCGTACCCGCCGTTGCACCTCCGTAGGCAGCGAACCGGCGATGCCCCGCCAACTGGCCACGGCCGACCACATTGAGACCATGGGTCAGAACAGTCGCAATGACAAGGACAATGAAGAGGCTCTGCCCCGCGAACAGTCGATCCCTACCGATGAAGGCGACCAGAGCGGCGATGACGACGGTGATCAGGACGGCTGTGCGGATGGTTGGGCGCGGATCCCGATTGAAGCCACCCCGGAAGGTCACGGCACGGATGACAAGCTGCTCAATCGGCAACAACACGATCGCGAACACGAGGAAGGTCAGAGCAAGCAGCGACGCCACGGGAGCGAACTCGACCTCACCGAGCGATCGAGCGCCGAACAGTTGGTAGACGTAGTTGATGAACGAATGAACAACCGTGCCGGCGATCAGATACGCCGTCCCGTCGGTTGCCCATCGTTTGAGGAGTGAGGGTCGGTCTGGTGTGGCCATGGCTCCACCACCAGGACAAGGGAATGGTGGCAACGACAGACTAGTCCCCGTTCTGTCATCATCCAGTGCACACATGGTCGTCGGATTCCCCGGTGAACCAACAGGCGCCCGGTGCCCTGACTGTGCCTCCGACATGATCTCCATCGGCGCACCGGCGGAGCGATTACCCCTACTAATCGACCTGCTTTCCTAGCATGTCGCCATGGCCACTTCTGCCGACAATCCGAGAGAACCGGGCGCGGGCAAGCATCCGCTGATCGCTGCTCTGCTGTCGGCCATCCTGCCGGGAACGGGCCAGATCTACGTCGGCCAACGGGCCCGCGGACGCAACCTGCTGATTGCCGACCTGGCAGTCCTTGCGATCGGCCTGTTCTTCTTCCATGACAAGCTCTCGATCGCCACCGCCTTCGTCAAGCCAACGATGCTCGCCATCATGATGATCGTGAGCATCGGCCTGCTCGGCTACCGGGTATGGGCGGCAGACGACGCGTATCACCTTGCTCGCGAGCAGGCCGGATCGACCCGTCTCACCGGACTGGCATCCGTTGCCGTCATCCTCGTTCTCACCGGCGTACTTCTGGCACCACACGTGGTGTTCGGGTACTACGACCTGGTCCAGTACAACCTCATCACCACGGTGTTCGGTGGCAACGAAAGCGAACCTGTGGCCGCTCCCGCTCCCGTTGTCGGCGAGACTCCGGCGGAACCGTCGGCCGACGGCGAGTCCGGTTCCACGGATACCACGGCGGCCGGTACGGAAACCACGATCACCCTGAACGAAGGCGAGATCTGGGATGGGCTCGACCGGCTCAACATCCTGCTGATCGGAGGGGACTTCGGTGTCGGTCGGACGGGGATCCGCACCGATTCGATGATCACTGTGAGCATCGATCCGGAAACCGGAGAGACCGCCATGTTCCAGGTGCCTCGCAACTGGACGTACGCCCCTCTCCCTGATGGCATGGGCGTCTGGGACTGCAACTGCTACCCGGGTCTGACGAACGAACTCTGGGTGATGGGAACACAGTATCCCGATGCGTTCCCCGGACCAGGCACTCCATCGGAGAACGCGGTCAAGGGAATGACCAGTGCGTTCCTCGGCATACCCATCCACTACTACGCACTCGTCAACCTCGATGGCTTCGTCGATCTCGTTGACGCCCTTGGAGGCGTTGACATCTACGTGGAGAAAGAGATCATCGACAACGAGTTCCCCAACTACGAAGACGGGAGCATCACGACGCTGAAGATCGAGCAGGGTCAGCAGCACATGGACGGTGAACTCGCTCTGGCCTACTCGCGGACACGCCACCAGGACTCCGACTACTACCGGATGTTCCGGCAGCGGTGCATTCTGGAAGGACTCCTCGAGCAGACCGACCCCGCTTCCCTTCTCCTCAACTTCGGCAAGCTTTCTTCGGTCATTCAGGACACGATGAGTACCGACATCCCGATCGATGCTCTTCCGCAGTTGGTCGAGTTGATGACCAAGGTCGAGAGGGACGAGATCGTGTCGATCAGGTTCATGCCCCCGACCTACCACCTCAAGTACCGCGACGACGGAGAGAAGGGTCGAATCGCCAACATCGACCTGGTCCACGAGCACGTGCAGTTCATCCTCGACGATCCACAAGGCGCGAAGGTGGCACTGGGCCTGGATGAAACCGAAGAGTGCCCGAAGGCACCGGACGCCTGACGTTTGTCAGATCTGCCGGGAGTCCTCGCATCGGCGTCGGCGCTCGCCTCCCCCACTCACCCCCGCCGCCGGTGGACCTCCGCATGGCGTTCGGTGAGTAGGCCGAACGAATCAGCCTCTTCGGATTTGGACGGGGTGTGGCGACGAAGCCGGTAGTGAGTCGGGTGAAGCCTCGGACCGTCGTGCGTAGAGGATCAGCGGATTGGTGCACACGTGAGTGTGAGAACTGGGCTTGATCCATGCGGCGCGTGATGTCTTCTTCCCTCCCCTCAGGGGAGGGTGGCAGCGCCGCCAGGCGCTGACGGGAGGGGTCAGAAGGTTCCTCGTCCGGTTCGGCCTTTGACCCCCTCCGCCTCCTTCGTCGGCACCTCCCCCTGAGGGGGAGGAAGAGAACCGCGTCCTATCCGCGCGTCTTCGTAGTACGTACGGACGTACTACAGCCTGTCATCTCCCAGGTTCTAGCCGACCCCGCTCATTCCCGAAGTGCCACGAATCAACCCTCGTCTGATCGACTCGACGCGATGGCCGAGATGGCCAATCCAACGCCGAGCAGGAGCACGGCTCCTGGAACGATCCAGCGGCCGAAGTTGTCCGGAAGCCACTCCCGCGCCGGTGCGATGAAGGCGAGGGCCACGAACAGTGCCCCGAAGATGAACGAGATGATGTCGAAACGGTGACGGTACATAGGACTAGCCCTCCCAGCGGCTTGAAGATTCTCTTATGACGATGGAGCCGACACCGGCATTGGCGTCGATGCTGAACATCCAATCGTCTCCGGACGCCGAGAGCGTCTCTTCGGTTCGAGAGACTCCGAGTCCGGCAGATTGGTAGCCGAGGATGTCGACCGATCCGATTCCCACCCTGCCGTGCACGATCGCACTTGCGGGTTCCGGTAGCCAGATCCTTATCTCCCCGGCGCCGATCTTCGCTTCGATCGGTATCGGATAGGTACCTGGAAACTCGTCAGACGCCGGTTCGAAGTCCCGCAGGTCGATCTCGAGAACCCCTGCACCGTGCTCGTACTTGAAATCGACGCGCTCCAGATCCTCGATGGACTCGACCCGGACGTACCGTTCTCCTGCCTCACCGCTGATCGACCAGGTGGGCCCGACACTCGCGAGAAACAGAATCGGCATCAGAAGCAGGCCGACGACGATGAGCCACCTCGCCCGGCCGAAGAGCGCCCCGACGAGCAGGCCCGCTCCGAGGACTCCCACCGTGACCGCGACGTAGTGAACAGGGTCGGGGAAGAGCACTCCTGCGACGTCGAGGATTGCGAGACCTCCCACGGCGATCAGGGTCGCCGCCACCGTCAACCGTCCCAGGATCGACTTCGGTCGAGGCGGGCGGGCAGGTGGCCGCGGTTCGGCCCTCACTTCCGTGGTAACCGCCGGAGCTCCGGCATCCTCATCCTCGGCGATCGGTTCATCTCCGGACGGTTCCGGGTAGGCCTCATGATCGTCCGGGTACGCCTCGTGGTCGGTGTCATCGATCGACGGAGGCACCTCGCCCCCGCCTGCCGGTGGTCCGGAGCGGCGATCGAGGTCACCCCGGTACAACAGGACTCCGATGACGAGCAGGATCGCAGCGAATACGAACTTGCCGGAGATCAGATGGAAGCTCGAAGCCAACATGACCGCTGCCACACCGACAAGGATCACGCCGACGACCATCCCCGTGTTCGACGTATCGAAGCCGGTGAGCCACTGGGCGATGATCGGATCGTCGCTCCCCTCCTCCGGAATGAGGAGCCATCCGAGGACATAGAGAAGGAGGCCAATTCCGCCGAATACCGTCATCAGAACGAACGCGACACGGAACCAGGTCGGGCTGATGCCGAACCGGATTCCGAGGCCGGCGGCCACGCCTGCAAACGCTCGGCCCTCGATCGGGCGGCGGAGCGGCCGGTTTGTGGAGTAGGTTGAATTGCTCATGGCCCCATCATGCGGCCTGCGTGCGCTTCATGGAATCGGGAATCCTCCTGGTCGAACCCTGACGTCTCAGGGATATCTCAGGGTTGTCACCGGTTGTGGCTCGCCCCGGCCTGTGACAACATCAGTCCTGAATGAGCACAGATGACGAATCGACACCGAGCGAATCTACCGACCGCTTCCAGGTTCTTCGCGGGCACCTGACCCGATCGACCCATGATCGGATCGTGGCGGGTCTGGCGGGCGGCATCGCGGCTCGCTTCGGCGTTCCCACGGTCTACGTTCGTGCAGCCTTCGTCACGCTCACTCTGGCCGGCGGCTTCGGCATCATCTGCTATCTCGCCGGGTGGTTGACGGTGCCCGATGAACAACAGTACGGGTCGATGATCACCGCCGACCGACCACCTACTACGCCACAGCAAGTCGGTCTCGGCCTTGGTTTCCTCGCCTTGCTCATCATCCTCGACACCGTCGGCCTCTGGTTCGGACCGATCGTGTGGCCGGCGGCGCTCTTCATCTTCGGCGCTGCCCTCGTGTGGGATCGATCAAGCGCCGAGTCCCGTGATCGGATGTCCCAATTCGCGAGACCTTCGGGAGACGGCGCCAGCAGGAGCCGCGCCCAGATCATCGTTGGTGTTGCCCTGATGGCGGTCGGGATCGTCGTCGTGTTCGCATCCCTCGACTCGTTTCAGCAACTCGGGCCCGTAGCGATCGCCGTTCTCATCACGGCAGCCGGATTCATGCTCCTATTCGGTCCCTGGATCCTGGGTCTCTTCGACGATCTCACGGAGGAACGCAGGGCAAGGATCCGTTCCGAGGAACGTGCCGACATGGCGGCACACCTCCACGACTCCGTTCTCCAGACGCTCGCGTTGATCCAACGGAGCGACGATCCACAACGGATGACCACCATCGCCAGAGCCCAGGAGCGTGATCTCAGGGCCTGGCTGTTCGAACCCACCGATGCAACGAACGGAGGAACGGTCGGTGAGGCCGTCTCAGCGGCGGCAGCGAAGGTGGAGACGGATTTCGACGTCCCGGTCGAAGTCGTGGTCGTCGGCGACCGGCCCCTCGATGACACGACCGAGCCTCTGGTGGCCTCCGCCGCAGAGGCGATGGCGAACGCCGCCGAACACTCGGGTGCCCGTACCGTCTCTGTGTACGTTGAATGCTCGGAAGACGCTGCTGAGGCCTGGGTCACGGATCAGGGCTCCGGCTTCGACCTCGACGAGGTTCCGGAACAACGCAAAGGGATCTCCGAGTCGATCATCGCCAGGATGACTCGATCCGGTGGCGAGGCGGTCGTCATCTCCCATCCGGGAGAAGGCACCGAGATCCATCTACGATCGGAGTCGCTATGACGACCATCTACCTCGTCGATGACCATGAACTGTTCCTGAGCGGTGTTCGAGCCGAGCTCTCCGAGCGGTTCGACGTCTGCGGCTGGTCGACGGACGTTGACACTGCGGTTGACGGTATCCGGAAGGAACGCCCCGATGTCGTACTGGTCGACGTTCACATGCCGGGTGGGGGTGGGCTCTCTGTGGTGGCCAACGTACTTCAGACGAATCCGGACATCCGATTCCTCGCTCTGTCGGTGTCGGACGCTCCCGAGGACGTGATCGCGATGATCCGGGCAGGGTCTCGCGGCTATGTGACGAAGTCAATCGAACCCGATGCGCTCGCCGACGCTATCGAGCGTGTCGCGATCGGCGATGCCGTGTTCTCGCCGAAGCTCGCCGGGTTCGTTCTCGACGCCTTCTCGGACACCGTCCCCGTCGAAGCCGATCCCGACCTCGACCGGCTGACACCGCGAGAGCGGGAAGTGCTACGTCAGATCGCCCGGGGCTACGCCTACAAGCAAGTGGCGAACCGTCTTTCGATCTCCGTGAAGACCGTCGAAACCCATGTTTCGGCTGTGCTCCGGAAGCTCCAGTTGTCGAACCGCCACGAATTGGCGAGGTGGGCGACGGAGCGACGGATCGTGTGAGAAAGAAGACCACAGACAACAGACAACAGACAACAGACAACAGGCAACAGCTCACAGCACTAGATTGTTGGCCGTGAAGTTCCTGATCGTCGTCGCCTTGAACGCTGCCGCAGCGTGGACGACCGTGTGGCTCGTTCCCGGTCTGCACTACTCCGGGGAGTGGTGGCGGTGGCTCCTTTTCGGCGCCGTGATCGGATTGATCAACGCGGTCATCAAGCCGGTCGCGAAGCTCCTCACTATTCCGATTCGCATCATCACCCTGGGTCTGTTCACGCTCGCCATCAACGTCGGGTTGATGACGCTCGCCATCTGGGTCGCCAAGGACGCCGACGTGGGCTTGACCGCCGACTCGATCTGGGCCGCACTGCTTGGAGGCCTCGTTCTCACGATCGTTGGGTCGATACTGAACCTCTTTGACCGGGACTGAGTGGCCACCCTGCGGGTAACGTACGGACCCAGGAGGATGATCCATGTTGAACCCCGCCCGTGCCCTTGTCGCCTTTCTCGCGAAGCCCCACGTTCAGACCGGCCTCGCCCTGGGAACTGCCGCCGCGATCGAATCCAACCAACCGTCTCTGATGGTTCGCCCGCGCACCGATCAGGCCCTCGTCGTGGCCGGTTCGATCGCTTCCGGGTACGTCGTCGGTAGCGCATACGCACAGGTCGTCGAACGGCTTCCCGTCCGATCGCCGATAGCCATAGATGCCGTTGCGGGCGCCGCTGCTGCCACGTTCGTTTCGACGATCGGGCCGAAGATCGAGTCCTCCCGTCCCGGGTCTCTCGCCGTCACGGCCGCTCGAACCAGGTCGTACGCTGCCACAACCGCTCTCGCTACGAGTCTCATTCGCCAGGGCGTACGGACCACGGAGCCGTACGGTCGACTCGCTCGCAGTGCCACAGGAGTCGCCGTAGCTTCCGCCCTCGCCGGTGGAGCGTTCCTCTACCTGAAAGACCGTCTCGGACGGTACGACGCCGACGAGAGGATCCCACCCGACGGCTCCGACGTTGCGTGGACGCTCGCGGTCGGCACGGGCGTCGCCGCCGCCGTCGGCGGGGCGTTGATGGCCGAAAGGAAGGCTGCAACCGCTTCGGCATCGGCATTGGGCCGGATGGTCGGAGGACCGGCGATAGCTTGGCTCCCGCTGACCCACGCCTTGATCGGCGGCAGCGCCGTGCTCGCCGGACGATACGCGATGGACCAGTTGCTCGGAAAGATCGCAGCATCCAACCGAAGCACCGAGATCCGCTACTCCGAATCCCCCGGCACCGGCGTTGTGAGCGGTGGCCCGGACAGTGTGGTGGAGTTCGACGAACTGGGACTCCAGGGGCGCCGGTTCGTCAGCGAAGCGTCACCCGGGGAACGAATCGATGAGGTCCTCGACGAGGACGGCGCTATGGACGCCATTCGCGTCTACGTCGGTGTCGACTCGGCCGATTCGGTCGAAGACCGGGTCGCGCTGGCAATCAGTGAACTGAAGAGAACGGGTGCATTCGACCGGTCGCTCCTCATCGTCGGATCACCCGCCGGGACCGGCTACTTCAACTACATCCCCGTCGAGGCGGCCGAATACCTATCCCGCGGGGATATCGCCTCTGTCGCGATCCAGTATGGGTCGCTTCCCTCGATGCTCTCGACTTCGAAGATCCCGCTCGCGATCGAGCAACACGGCGCGCTCCTTCGTGCGATCGACAGAGAACTCGATCAACGCGAACCGGCCGATCGGCCGGAGGTCGTGCTCTACGGTGAGAGCCTTGGAGCGCAAGCAAGCCAGGGAGCGTTCACGGGCGGAGGAACGGTCATCCTCGATGACCTCGGAGTGACCCGGGCCCTATGGGCGGGCACTCCCTACGCCACTCAGTGGCGTCGCGAGATCTTTGGAGGCGGACCCGGTATCGATCCCTCGGTGTTCGCCCGATTCGCTTCGATCGACGAGTATCGAAACACGCCCGATGAGGAAAGGGCGACGATCCGCTACTTCTTCCTCGATCATCACGAAGATCCGGTCACCCGGTTCGGCCTCGATCTCGCCTATCGCAAACCGACGTGGCTTGGATCCGCCGATCAGCGCCCGCCCAACGTGTCGCGTACCCAGCGGTGGGTTCCTGCGGTGACGTTCTGGCAAAGCGCGATCGATACGAAGAACGCCGCCACCGTGATCCCCGGCGAGTTCAAGGCGCTCGGGCACGACTACAGGGCGGATCTAGCACAGTTCGTGAGCGTCGCTTACGGCCTGACCGATGTGACGGACGACCAGATGGCGAGCGTCGAGGCCCGTCTTCGACGTTCCGAGGTCGAACGAGCAGCCAAGATCGCCGACGGCAAAGAACCCGTCGAGTAGAGCGATCAGATCGCGTCGACGACGGCTTGAACTACGGTGCGCCGATGCTCGAGAACTCCGTCGTAGAGATCACGCCGGTCCACCTGCCACCAGCCACGCCAGGCCCGCCAGATGAGCCGGCCGCGCTCAACGAGTGCGAACAATGCGTAGAGGTAGAGGGGCATGACGAGAAGGACCGCCGCTACGCCCTCGAGGCCGGACCAGGTCCACCCCGTCCACCCGGCAACACCCCAAGTGATCGAGAACAGCAAGATCGCGGCACCGGGTTTCACGGTGGCGGCAACGGCGGGATCGAGTTTCACGCGCCCGATGAGCCAGAGCAGCACGAACGGCAGGAAGTTGATCACGAGGCCTGCAAGAGCGAACGGCAACAGCAGCAGGCCGACGATCACGTTCCAGACGATGCGGCCGAGGAATGATCTCCGCGAGTGATGCGAGGTCGCCATCTGTCGGTCGTTGAGGCCAACCGCGTCCAGGTCGGCGGTGTAACGATCGAGCGCTTCACCGATCGCCGCCTTCGAATCCGGGGATCGCTGCGAGAGGAGATTGGACAGACTCGACTCGTCGCCGTAGTCCACCTCTGGCGTTGCCCCGGGCACCGTCCGAAGAGCGATGGCCGCCGCCGCCGACAGCGTTTTCTCTTCTTCCCAGTCGACGTAATCGGGAGCGGAACGCCTGAGCCGTTCCTCGATATCGGCCGTCAAAGCCCGAACTGCGTCGTGGTTCGAAGCGTCCTGGGCCGTCCCGGGCGGCGCGTACCGCTCGATCTCCGC
>JAUXCV010000182.1 GCA_030618675.1 Acidimicrobiia bacterium
ACGAGCGGCGCGGAATCGCGCCAGGAGCGCCGTCATCCCGGATGACCGATCGGCGTGTTGGCGTTGGCCTGTTCCATCGACGCGTGAGCCTACCGGTCGCCGCGCCGCCGTCGAGGTCCCGGTCACCGGCACGACTCCCCCGGGCGCGGATGAATATGCCCTTCGCCTCTGACGATGACGTCGAAGCGTGGCGAATACTGAACCACGGAGGTGCAGATGAAAGTCAAGATGTTCGCTGTGGGAATGGGAAAGAAGAAGGTCAAGCGTGCTGTGCGGTTCGAGAGTCTCGAAGCCGAGATCAACTCATGGTTGGAGGACAATCCGGACATCGCTGTCGAGCAGGTCCACCAGTTGAGCCAACCCAACATCGACTGGGGCCAACTCGCCGTCGCCGTGTGGTACTCCGAAAGGACAGCGTCGTGACCTCGCACAAGGAGCGTGAGACATGAGCTACCGGGTCCACCGATTCGATATCAAGATGGCACAGGAGCAGGACGATCTCGAGCAGTTCTTGAACGGCCTGAGGGGCGAGGTCATATCGATCACACCGAACGTGACGGCGGGCTTCATGTGGATCCCCCGGGTGAACTTCCTCCTCATCGTCGAGAGACTCCCCTGACCTCCACCCGGCGCACACGACCCCCGGAGCGAAGCCGCGTAATCGCCGGACATCCGCCGAACGCGACAGAGGGAGAGCGGCGTGTCGACCGCTCCCCCTCTTGGATCGCGTGTCTCGTCTACGACATGAACGTGTAGATCCAGTCGAGGACTTCGGGGATGTCGACACGGGCGGAGTAACCCACCCCTGCGCAGTTGTAGTTGGTCACGTACGAATTGACCGCCAGCACCGTGTTCGTGTCGGCGAGCAGGTCGGGGCCACCGGAGTCACCGAAGCACGTGCCGCCTTTGCCGCCGCCCGGGTTCAGCGACAGTCTCATGTATTCGGCACTGTGCACGAACTTGCCCGAGACGAGCGCGCTCGGGGCATACATCCGGTTCCTCAGCCCGGTCCAGTACGAAGGTCCACCGCCGCGGATGATCTCCTGGACGCCGTAGCCCACGAAGTCGATATCGGTCTTGTTCTTCAGCGTATCGACCAGTCCCGCTTCAGGAAGCGCAGCGAAGCCGACGTCGAGAACCTCGGTGTCGAGCACAACGATCCCCACGTCCCGGTATGAGAACGCCGGAAGGCCGTTCCCTCCGCCGTACGGGTTCTCGTCGCTCCTGTACTTCGGGTTCGTGAACGGTATGCCTTCCACAGCTCCGTCACCGCCCCACGGGTAGTCGTCAACCAGGTAGGTCCCGTCATCGTCCTGTAGCCGTTCATCGAACCACATCCGGGCCCCCACTGCACCGTCGGTGCAGTGCCCGGCCGTCAAGACGACGTTCGGTGCGATCAGCGCCCCGGAACACCGCCACGCCGGAACCGAACCATCGGGTGTCTCGACGTCGAAAACGAGTATTCCGACGTAGGGATGGTCCTCGCCGTCGGGGGTTCCGTTCGTGATACCTGCCGCGGGAGAAACGAATGTCGCGACCAGTGCCACGGTCACCAGCGCGATCAGTAACGCTTTCCTCATCAATGCCCTCCTCAGAATCGAGAGTCGGGCGTCCGCGAGCCAACGCGCTCGCCTCCGATGGTGCCTCGCTCACCTCCCGCGCCATCGGAAACTACGGACACCCAGATACGTGATTGTCATCCCCGTCGGCGGACCGACCTAGAGGAGAAAGGCCCAACGCCGCCCGTGTCCGACCGCAGGGTCCGCCCGGCGCCATCCATGAGCTCGTCCTCCCCAACGCGGTAGCCGGGACCGCGAGTGCTCGACACGGCGCACTCGTCGAGAAGGTCGTTCTGCTCGGCAATGGTCGACACGAGTTAGGTAAAGCCCTTTGCCTCTTGATTCGACGATCAGGTTGCGCTATTGGTTGTAGGGAGACAGTTCCGCCGGGAGGATCGTGATGGCGGAGGAAAAACCCGGGGTCGTGCAGTTGCCCGGCATCCAAATCGGAGTCATGGTCTCAGCGACCTACCCGGTCCGAGAGATTCGCCAGTTCCTGATCTGGGCGCGGCTGGCAGGGGCCGACAGTTTCGTGATCCCCGATCATTGGCAAGACTTCACCCCGCAGACGCTGTGGAATCCGTCGGTGACGTGGAGGGCCAACCATTCCGACAGCCCCCACGACCTGCGCGAGGCGTTCACGGTATTAGGAGCGCTCGCCCGGTCGTCGGGACGGGTGCGCATTGGGGTGGTCGTGACTGAGGTGCTGCGCCGGCACCCGGTGATGGTTGCTCAGGCGGCGCTAACGCTTTCAGAGTTGACGAAGCGACCTCCGATCCTCGGATTGGGTGCGGGCGAGCGACTGAACACGGAACCGTACGGTTTGGGCGTGCCGAAACCGGTAGCCCGCCTCGAAGAGGCCCTCCAGGTGATCCGACTCTGCTTCGACTCGTCGGGAGCCTTCGACTTCCACGGCAGGCACTTCGACCTCGACGGCGCCATCATGGATCTCTCTCCGCCCAAACCGCAGACACCGGAGATCTGGATTGCCGCCCACGGACCCCGCATGCTGGGAATCACGGGACGGTACGGCGACGGCTGGATCCCCACCGCACCGCCGCTTGACGGCCCTGCCGGATATGAACGGTCATGGGCAACGATCCGGACCGCTGCAAAGGAGGCGGACCGCCTTCCCGCGTCGATCACACCATCCCTCTTCACCTACCTAGTGATGGCACCCACCGCTACCCAGGTGGAGGAGTTGCTTCGCTCCGAACTCATGAGGTACACCGCGCTCATGGGCACCTCGGCCGAATGGTGGGAAGAGAGGGGCTACGAGCATCCGTTCGGCCGCGGCTTCCGGGGCTACGTCGATGTTCTGCCCGAAACCATTGATGGCCGCGCCCTCAGTGCCGCGCTCTCTCGCGTCCCTCCCGAAATCGTGCGTTCCTCCTGCCTATGCGGAACTCCCCGTCAGATCGAAGCAGCCATCCGGGACTATGCCGATGCCGGACTCCGCCACATCGTTTTGGCACCCATATCCGCGCAAATCAAGAGCCGACATCGGAACTACGTGCTCTGGGCTCTGCCTCGCCTCGTTCGCTCGCTACGCCGAAAGCGCCTTCCGTCATCCGCGACCGAACCTCGTCCCACCTGACCAAAAGCCTCTCTCCACAAGAGGTGAGGGAGTCGGCGAGAACTGCTTCCTCACCTTGAGGCATGCCGACGTCTCCGCGACAGCAAGCGGTGCTGTCTGTAGATCGCCCGTCGGAAGCCTCGGCTGGCGCCTGGGTGATGGTTGGGCGGCCGTGCACGCGTCCAAGGGCTGTCGGACGCGTAGCGGTGATCCCCCATAACATCGTCGAACAACGATATGTACTATGGCCGTGAGAAATGCGCGGAGAGCGAGAGGGGAAGGTTTGTGAGAAAGATCACACTGCTGGCGACAGCAGTCATCTTGGCAGTCGGCATGGTGGCGGTTCCGGCGATGGCAGACGAGGGCGGCGCCGATACGTACCTGGCGCTGGGCGACTCGGTTGCTGCGGGCATGCAGGCACCGCAACCGTTCACCGACCACGGCTATGCGGATCTGCTCTTCAAGAACATCGCAGATGACTACAGCTTCAACGAGTTCGTGAATCTCGCCTGTCCGGGCGATGACACGGGCGAGATGATCGACGGTGACAACGGCCCCGGCGGAGGATCACACTGTTACGGAACGGGCGCTCCGTTCGCGTTCGGTGCGGACTCGCAACTTCAGGCGGCCGTTGCCTACTTGTCGTCGCATCCCGGCGAGGTCGGCTTGATCACCATCACGATCGGTGCGAATGACATCCTTGCCTGCGATTCAACCGCCCCGGACTTCGGGGTCTGCGTTGGGGGCCAACTCGGACAGATGGCAGCGAATCTCTCAGAGATCCTCTGGACCCTGCAGTCCGCTGCTCCGGGAGTGCCGATCGTCGGTATGAACTACTACAACCCGAATCTGGCCTACTGGCTCGTCGATCCGGCAATCGCCGAGGCAAGTCTCGGGCTCACGACGGCCTTCAATGGAACGCTTGAGGCGGTCTACGGTGGCTTCGGTGTGCCGGTCGCAGACGTTGAGACGGCGTTCAAAACCTACAAGACGCAGGGCCATGCAGTGCCGCAGAACGTACGCACCGTGTGCCTCTACACGGGGATGTGCGAGAAGCAGGGTCCGTCCTATGTGCTGAGCGACTACAACCCCGGCGAACCCGGTCCGCAGACGGACATCCACCCGAGCGACAAGGGGTACCGCAAGATCTCCGGTGTGTTCGGCGAACTCATCGACGATCTGGGGATCCTCTCCGG
>JAUXCV010000071.1 GCA_030618675.1 Acidimicrobiia bacterium
CTACTTCTCCCGCGCCCACAGGCGCCTGAACTCATCGGATGTCTCCAGGAGTTCTTCGGCGGTTCCCGTCGCGTCGATCCTTCCGTCCTTCATGACGACGACGAGGTCGGCTCGCTGGAGGGCGGGTTTGCGGTGTGAGACGACGAGAGCCGTTGCACCGGAGCCGTCTGCGAACAGGCGATCCCACAGGAGTTGTTCGGTCTCGACGTCCAGCGCACTCGAGAGATCGTCGAAGACGAGCAACTCGGGCCGACGAACCAGCATCCTGGCTGCGGCCGACCGCTGTACCTGCCCACCGGATAGTCGGACCCCGCGTGGACCGACCATCGTTTCGAGGCCATCGTGCATGGCTTCGAGATCCTGCTCCATCGTGGCCGTGCGAATCGCGGCAACGACCTCTTCATCGCTCGCGTCAACGCCGAGGGTCAGGTTCTCCCCGAGGGTGAGAGAGAAGAGGCGCGGGACCTGCGGCGTATAGGCGGTGCGCGGCGGGATCATGAAGACAGCGGGATCGTCGACCGTCTCGCCCTTCCACGATATCGATCCGTCGTCAAGGGGCAAGAGACCGAGAGCGCCGCGAAGGAGCGTCGTCTTCCCTGAGCCGATCCGTCCGGTGACAACGACGAACCCGCCTGCCTGCACGTCGAGATCGACCGACTCGATGCCCGCACCCGACGATGCGTAGCGGTAGCTGAGGCCGCGGAGGGACAACAGCGGGGGCCCGTTGAGATCCAGGTCCGAGGCGTTCTGCGTCCCGGGTCGAATGTGCGGTGCAGGCTCAGCGAACAGGTCGCGTTCGCCAACGAGGTCGTGCCAGGTCGCTCCTCTCATCAACGAGATGATTCGTTCGACCGACACCCCCGCCTGCTTGACCCTGGCGATGAACAGACCCACGAAGTATGCGGAATCCGTCACCATGGCGAGTAGATAGACGAACAGACTGAACTCTCCGACGGTGAGGCCGGCCGACCCATCCGTGGAGATCGCCCCGGCGGCCAGGATCAGGATGAGTCCGGTCCCGATGCTGACGGTGTTGTGGAACACCGCTTCGAGTCCCGCCGTGAACGTTCGATCACGGACCATCATCTTGCGTCGCACGGCGTTCAGTTCGTCGAAGTGCTGGAGCATCGTCTCTTCCGCCCCGGCGACCTTCACTGATTGGACGGACCCGAGCGTCTCGCCGAGGAACCCCGTGATCGCTTCTGTCGATTCGCGCGCGGCGGTGCGATACCGGCGGATCGTCGAACCGGTCCGGCTCACGATCAGGATCACGATCGCCACAGGCGCGAACACGACCACCGTCATGGTCGCGTCGATCGTGAAGAGGATGGCGATCGCCACGATCGCCGATACGGTCGATCCGATGAAATCGACGGTGAAGTCCATCGCCTCGAGCGTGTGATCAACGTCGTCACGAAAGCGCGACACCACTTCACCGGGTGTTTCATCGACCGGGCGGGCACCCGGTAGAGAGAAGATCCATGAGAGCATCGACCCGCGCATCCCCGCTCCTGCTCGAAAGAGCAAGCCCGAGTGGAGACGCATGGCGCCGAACACAGCACCGATGCGTGCTGCCAGGTAGGCCCAGAGCACGGCCACGATCGTGACGAGATTCCAACCGGCGGTCTCTCCGGTGAGTTGGTCGAAGAAGGCGGCGAGCAGAAGCCCGACGATGATCGGTGTCGACCAGATCGTGACCCACATCACGAGACTCGAGAAGTAGCGAAGTCGCTGGTTCCAGATGAGGGCCAGCACGACTCGACCGATTGGCACCTGAGAACGGTCTGTCACGCGAGCACCTCCTCCATTCCGGTGGCCAGGAGATCCGAGAACCTCGAATCCGGGTCGGCAGCGAGCATGGAACGCTTCCCGAACTCAACGACGCGACCTTCGTCGAGGATGAGGATGTCGTCGGCCCTGGTGACCGTGCCAAGCCGATGAGCGATGACGATGCCCGTCCTCCCCTCGAGGAGGTGATCGACGGCACGTTCGATGAGCGCCTCGGTCGCAGGATCCAGACGTGACGACGCCTCATCGAGGACGATCACTCCCGGGTCTTCCAGGAAGATCCGCGTGAACGCAAGGAGTTGCGCCTGTCCGGCAGACAACCCGCCACTCCCGGATTCGAGAAGCGTGTCGAGACCGTTCGGAAGCGACGCCAGCCACGAGTCGAGTTCGAGACGATGAATGGCGTCGAGGATGCGGTCCTCTGGGATCGCGTTGTTGAAGAAAGTCAGGTTGTCACGGACCGACGCCCGGAACAGTTGGACGTCCTGGGTGACCATGCCGACACGCTTTCGGAAGTCTGCGACATGCGCGTCCCAGGTGGCAACGCCGCCGAGGCGCACGGTCCCTGCCTGGGGTTCGTACAGCCTCGTGATAAGGCGGGCGATCGTGGACTTTCCGCTGCCGGTTCGGCCGAGGAGACCGACGACCCGCCCCGGGGCGATGTCGAAGCTGACATCATGGAGCACGATCTCGTCGGCGCCGTCGTCACCATCGGCGTATGCGAAGGTGACGTTGTCGAACTCGACGCTAAGGGCGCCATCGCTGATCGATCGGTCGCCCTCGGCCTTGAGCTTCGTTTGCGTGGTCATCAACTCATCGACGCGGGCGATGGCCGCCCCAGCCTTCTGGAGATCCTCCATCTGGGCCCGGATCTGCTCCATCGGATGCCTGGTCATCTCGACGTAGTGGAACACCAGGTAGACGGATCCGATCGTCAGCGTTCCGATTCCGAAGAGCCACGAACCGAGGATGAAGACGATCGAAGTCGAGAGGCCGTAGAGGATGATCGTGGTGCTCCACATCCATGCCCAGCCCATCCAGCCGCGGATCGTCTGTGGGAGCCAGCGGCGTTGGATCTCGTCGAAGCGCTCTTCCATGTACGGTCCGGCGCCGTTCGCTGTGATGTCCTCCGTACCCTCGACGACTTCACCGACGAAGCCGAACGCCTCAGCGGCGGTTGCCCGGATCGCCTTCCAACGGGGAACCGCTACCCGGTGGAGACCGGTCATCACGCCCAGAGCGAGAGCAGTGAAGATCGTGACGCTGAGACCTACGATCCAGCTCTCGAGCCACAGCATCACGAGGACACCGATCACGAGAGCACCGTTGCCGACGACCTTGATCATCATCGCCGAGAAGAAATTCGAGAGCGCCGTGATGTCGCCATCGATGCGCTCGATGAGCTCACCGGACGAGTGCCCTTTGTGGAACCCCATGTCGAGATGGAGCACATGGTCGGTCAGATTCGCCCGAAGGTGATTCGTCGCTGTCCAGCCGATGTCCTCAGCGAGGTAGGTCGACCAGATCGCCAACGTCTGCTGGGCCACCGCGACCAGCATGAAGGTGACGGCGAGCGGGATGAGCGCGCTTCCCCCGCGGCCCTCGAGGGCGCCGTCGATGAACCGCTTGATGAGTTGCGGATTGAGGAGTTGCAGGCCGATCGTCCCGAAGAGGACGACGCCGAGCAGCGCCACCCGTGGCCGCAGGGGTCTCAGGTAGTCGGTGAGGAGAAGGAAATAGGCTCGTACGGGGATCATGTTGTGTCCTAGGTCGTCCGGAGTGGGTAGTAGCGGCCATCGAAAAAGCCGCCCGGTGGGCGGCTACCTCGCTTGAACGGTGCTACCGGGTCAGAGCCGGAAACGGGCGCGCGCGAGAGCCGCCGGGGGTGTGTTCGGCTGCGTACGCCGGATCATTCCTCGACTCCTTCTCGCTCGGCACCACGACCATGAAGGTCGCCTGACCTCGAGAACTCTCGCGCAGGATCCCGCGCCTGTCAAGCCTCGCTGTTCTGTGGGCCGGCAGCGTACCTCTACGCCACTGCGAGCCCAGGGTTCGCAGAGTACGTTCAGCCGAGGGCTCGTACGACGAACAACGCCGCCAGAAGGGCGAACGAGTTCGTCGCGATGTGAGCCATCACCGGGGCTACGGTGCTGTTCGCCCGTAGCCGCAGCCACAGGAAGGCGAGTCCGGCGAGAGCGGTGCCGACCACACTGCCGACCAGGGCTAGAGCGACCTCCGGGATGCTGTCGATGCTCTCCCCTGCAGGATTGGTGAGCAGCGTGTCGAGCGTCGGGAGGATGTGCCACAACCCGAAGAGGAGGCTGCTGGCCAGTCCGGCCCAGAGGGGAGCCCACCGGCGGGCGAACATGCCGAAGAGGACCCCCCGGAAGAGCGTCTCCTCGTAGAACGCGGTGGCGATCGGGATTCGGATGAGAGCATCGAACAGGACGACCCAAGTGGATCGCTCGATCACGCGATCGTCGCGGAAGAAATCGCGGGTGAACGGCAAGGCAACGCCGATCAGAATCCCGGCGCCGATCACTCCCATGACGATCCCGCCGACCGTCAACCCACGCTTGATCCGGTCCCTGCGATAGCCGAGGTCTGTTGCGCCGGCTCCCGCGTTCCGGGCGATCGCGAGGGCGACGCCGAGGATCCCGAGGTTGAACGGGATGTGCCACCAGGGGTCGAGGACCCGGTTCGCGATGACGTTGGCGTAGGAAATGAGCGCAACGATGGCGACGATGTGCCAGACGTGGATTCCGTGTTCGCCCGGCGACTTCCGGAGCCACATCGACGGGCGCCACATGCGATCCCACTCGTCCAGCGTCCACGATGAGCCGGAATCGACCGGACGTGCGACTGTCTCCTCGTCTTCTGGTTGGTGATGATCGTCTTCGGTGCCGGCCATGGGAACCGCACCCTACCGGACCGGTCCGATCGTGCGGCTACGCTTTGGGGATGGCGCTTCTCGATGCTTTCAAACAGCAGGTGCTCAACCTCGGCAGAAGTGCGGCTCGTGCGAAGGCGCGGCCGCTTCTTGTCGACGACGAGGCATTCGACCGTTCTGCGGCGGGTCTCGATCAAAGGATGTCCGAGGGGTTCGTTCTCTTCTGGCTGCTCTCGGATCGAGCGCTCTATCTGGTCGCCGGCGGAACGACAGGCGACTGGGTCTTCCGCGTTCCGTATGCATGCATCGAGGGGATGGTCCTCGAATTCGATGAGGACTCAGAGATGTTGCCGTGGAAGGTGCGGCTCCGGTTGGGTCCGGATGGAACCGGGGAGATCACCACGTTCGACGATGTTCCGGACCCGGGGAAGCCGCTCGCCGCGCCCCCACCGAGAGTCGTGGAGGGTGACGAGCGAGACCGTCTCGCGAACGGCGAGATCATCCCGCTCACGGGGTTCGCGTTGCTCACCCGCAAGTTCAGATCGACCCTCGCTCGGCAACTCGCAGCGAACGGGGCGACGCTGCACATCCACGGCGAGGACCGCGCAGAAGCGCAGCGCAAGCTGCGAGCCCGGAAGCGGCGAGCTTCGCCGTAGCCCGTAGTGGTCAGTAGTCAGTATTCAGTAATCAGTAGTCAGACGAGTCAGCGAGGACTTTGCCTGATCTACTGATCTACTGATCTACTGATCTACTGATCTACTCGACTACTCGTTCAAACCTTGCTGTGAAGTGGCGTAGCCATGGGGCTTGTTCCACGATGCGGTAGCCGCGCATGTCCGATGCGCCGGCGGCGACATCGATGACGACTTCGGCGACGTAGTCGATATGGCTCTGCGTGTACGTTCGGCGTGGGATGGCGAGTCGCACCAACTCCATGGCTGCAGGCTCATCGGGTGCGCCGTCGGTGCCGGGCCGGCCGAACATCACGGTTCCGATCTCGACCCCCCGGACACCGCCGTTGCGATAGAGCTCGATAGCGAGTGCCTGCGCCGGATACTGGAAAGGCGGGATGTGCGGCAGCATCGCCTTCGCATCGATGTAGATCGCGTGACCCCCCGCCGGTTGCACGATCGGGACGCCGGCGGCCGACACCTTGTCTGCGAGATACTCAGTGGATCGGATCCGGTAGCGCAGGTAGTTCTCGTCGAGGACCTCCTCGAGTCCTTGGGCGAGCGCCTCGAGGTCGTACCCGGCGAGACCTCCGTACGTCGGGAACCCTTCGGTCAGGATGAGCAGGTTCCTGGCCTGCAAGGACGCCTCGTGGTCGTTCATCGCCAGGAATCCACCGATGTTGACCAATCCGTCCTTCTTCGCCGAGACCGTGCAACCGTCGGCAAGGGAGAACATCTCACGGGCGATCTCCTTGGGTGTCCGATCGGCGTATCCCTCCTCACGGATCTTGATGAACCACGCGTTCTCGGCGAAACGACAAGCGTCGAGGAAAAGTGGGATCCCGTACTCGTCACAGACGGCTCGAACGGCTCGTAGGTTCTCCATCGAGACGGGCTGGCCCCCGCCGGAGTTGTTCGTGACTGTCATCATCACGAGCGGCACCCGTTCGACTCCGGCCCGGTCGATCGCTGCTCGCAGCGCCTCGATGTCCATGTTGCCCTTGAACGGCAGGATGTCGGATGGTTCGGATGGGGACACCAGATCCATCGCCTCGGCGCCCTGATACTCGACGTTCGCCCTCGTGGTGTCGAAATGTGTGTTGTTCGGCACGACATCGCCTTCGGAGACCATGACGGAGAAGAGGATCTTCTCAGCGGCACGACCCTGATGGGTCGGAATCACCTCCGGGAATCCCGTGAGGTCCTTCACCGCCTTCTCGAAACGGAAGAAGCTGCGGCTACCGGCGTACGACTCGTCGCCGCGCATCATCCCCGCCCACTGCTCGGACGACATCGCTCCGGTCCCCGAGTCGGTCAGCAGATCGATGATCACCTCATCGGCGTGCAATCCAAAGAGATTGAAACCGGCGCGTTCGAGTGCCGCCTCCCGTTCCTCAACGGTCGGCAGATCGATCGCTTGAACGGTGTGTATCCGGAACGGTTCGATGATGGTGCGGTACGGCATCAGGTCCTCTCGTCTGATAACCGGATTCTCGCAGCCGGAGGGGGACTGTGAGTCGGTAGGCTGCATTCCATGGAACTCCTTGGCGATCTCGACGTTCATCTTTTCAACGAGGGCACGCAGACCCGCGTGTACGACCACCTCGGCGCACAGGTACTACCGGGCGGCGGGGCGCACTTCGCTGTTTGGGCCCCGAACGCGCGCTCCGTCGCGTTGATCGGCGACTTCAACGGATGGGATGCGACCGCTCATCCGATGTTCCCGACCGGTTCGGGAATCTGGAAGACACAGGTGCCGGAAGCCAACCCCGGCAACACGTACAAGTACGTGATCACGACCAACTCCGGGGATCGGATCGAGAAGGCCGATCCTGTTGCGTTCCTCGCCGAGGTCCCTCCGAAGACAGCGTCGGTGGTTTGGGGCCTCGACTACGACTGGAGTGACGGCGAGTGGATGACGTCTCGCAGCGGGCGCCAGGCTCATGACGCCGCGATGGCGATCTACGAGTTGCACACCGGGTCGTGGCGCAAGGCGGACAACGGTGATTCCCTGTCGTATCGGGAGTTGGCCGAACCGCTCTCCGACTACATGACCGAGATGGGCTACACCCATGTCGAGTTCATGCCGCTGTCCGAGCACCCGTACTACCCGTCGTGGGGCTA
>JAUXCV010000066.1 GCA_030618675.1 Acidimicrobiia bacterium
CCGGAGACGGTCACGAACAACATGATGATCACGGCGAGGCCCACGGCAACCGACACGCCAACGATGAACAGTTGAAGAGCGGCACCGACAGACGTGATCGTCTCCGTCGCATCATCGGCAGCGATCGGAGCGACCATGATCCCCGTCCCAACCACAACGAAGAGCAGCATCGCCGTCCCGAGGAACTCCGCAGCCAGTCTCTTCGCCATATCGACTCCCTCTTCGTGAGCTCGTGATGATCGCGGGGTGACCACCGACAACCGGTGCCAGTACTACGGGTTCTTGAAGACGACGTGTCCGCCGATGCGTCTCCACCGCACCGCACGATTCCGTTGTCCGGTGGTCGGGTCCGTCACCGTGACCCATTCCCATGTTGCTCGGCCATCCGGCCCGGAGAAGCTCCACGTCATCTCAAAAACGCCGTCGGCCCCCTGTACTCCACGCACGCGCAGGGATGCCGGCCATGCTCCCGCACCGCCGGAGGTCACCCGATCAGCGGCAGCGTTGAACGCCCGGACGGCTTCACGGAAGAGCTGCCGTTCTGACTCGGAAAGCTTCCTGTAGTCCGCTTTGAACGAGTCTGAGCGCTCGTATCGCATCGCAGAGGTCGGTCAGTTGTCGAGGTCGTCGAGAAGGCTCTCGACGTCGTCGAAGGCTGCGGATCGCCCAGTGTCGAAGTCGGCACCGGACTCACGTTCCATGGCCTGCCACCTCTCGGTCCAGAACCAGGACTGGTCGGCGTCGACGAGGACCTTGGGTGTCATGACGATCCTGCCGTTCTCGACGTGACACTCAAGCACCGTCCCGGCTTCGATACGTGCGGCTTCGCGTACCTCGGAAGGAATGGTCATCTGACCCCGCTCTCGAAGGGTCGTTGTGGATGCTGCCCGTGCGATCTGACTCATAGTCCACACCCTAGATCACTTTCTGATAGTTGGATAGTACGATTATCCGAATGCTCAGTCGTTCTCTGACGCCACGACGGGAGCATCCGGTCCGATCGACGAGGGGATGGGAACAGATGCGGTACCTTCACGCGGCGGCAACCCGACCGCGACACCGTACGACATCGTCGCTGTGGATTCCAGACCTCCGGCGGCCGTTGAACCCGCCATCTCTACCCGTGAGATCGGCTATTCATCTTCCCGGGGGTTTCGAGTGAACTTGCGGCCGATGGCGAGGATGACGCCCACGAGGATGTAGATGATGGCTACGAAGGCGAGAGCGAACTTCGGAATCGCCATCAACGCACTCAGCGGGATCCACGCGCTCCAGCCGCTGAGGTAGCCGAGCATCGCCACGTTCTCGATCATGTCGAGCGCTCCCGCGACGAGACCACCTCCAGCGATCACGGTCCCGATCTTCCGGGCGGCATCACCACGGAACTGCCGCCTCGCCCAGAGGGATCCGAAGAACAGAGCAGGGGCGTAGAAGAAGATGAACAGGAAGTCCCACAGGATCGCCGACCGGACGACGCCGGGATCGACGCCGCGCATCACCTCGTTCACCCGATCTGTCGTTCCGGCAAGCTCAAGCTCAACGATCGGAAAGCCCTGTGCGGCTGCAGTGGTGACGGCACCCGCCACGAGCGCGGCGATCGCCCAGAGCCACCAGAGGTCCACGAGCCGGTGCAGCATCTTGCTATGCGTCATCGCCGATCAGCTCCCACCGGGACCACCCGAGTCCCGCCCGCGAAGGTGTCATGCCACCCGATGTTCGCCGGCGACTGATTGATCGTCATCGCTATGTAGAGCGCAGCCGCGATCTCGCCCAGCCCCCCGACGTACGGAACGATGCCGAGGAGGTACCAGCCATTGCGACGGAACGCCATCTCGAGCGACGGGTTCCCGCCGTCGGGACCGACGGTCCTGAGCTTCAGCAGCATCTTGCCGACCGTCCGGCCGGTGAACGACTCCATCAGGGCAAAATAGGCAATGACGATCGCGACGGAGAGGAGACTCACGGTGAAACCACCGACATCGCCGGCCATCCATATGCCATAGACGCTGACGAAACCGATCAGGAAGGAATCGATGAGCCGGGCCAAGAAGCGCGGCCCGAGACTCGCGGCGATGCCCACTCCCGAATCCGCAGCGGGTGTGTCTTCCCGATCCACCGCAGCCAACTCCCTCCGGTCCGACGCTTCGCCCCGCAAACGATAGCGACCGCGCCGGTACCCGGCCGACGCGGAGGACCGCCCGTCAGAACCGGAACTCCACCACCGTCGTTCCGGCGAGGACTTGCAGCGCGGTCAACGCCACGGGTCCCTGATGTTCTACACGAGAGCGTTTCCGTCACACCCCCAAGATACGTTGCCGGTATCGCATCCCGACTGGAGGGGGTACCGTGAATGCTGCAATGCCAACGATCGAACGACTCGACCGCACGCCGATGTCCTGGGAGGAGTACCAAGCCCTCGGCGAAGACGTCCGGGGCGAGTACATCGACGGGATGCTCGTCATGAGTCCGTCACCGACGAAGCTCCATCAACGTGTGGCGTCTCGATTGGCGCGGGCGATCGAAACGGCCGGGAAAGGCGACATCGACGTAGCGCTCGCGTGGGCATGGAAGCCGGGACCCGACGAGTTCATCCCCGACATCATCGTGTTCGATGACACCGCCGAGAACGTTCGCCTCACCGGCATCCCACATCTCGCCGTCGAAGTGCTCTCCACCGATCGGGGGGCGGACTTGATCCGGAAGTTCCGGAAGTATGAGAAGGCCGGTCTGCCGAGATACTGGATCGTCGACCTCGATGACACCGGGCCAGAAGTCGTCACGTACGAACTGCAAGAGGGAGTGTTCGTCGAAACCGGGCGCCATCACGGCGACAACGAGGTCACGCTCGACGTCGGGCCGATGCCGGTGACGTTCGCTCCGAACGACTTGCTGAGCTGAACCGCCGGACTCCCCACGTCCGATGTCTCGGCATCGCAGCGTCAACGACCGGTCCAGAACTCGCCGAAGGCGTCCTGGTTGAGGCTGAAGAGCCATGCCTCCTGGATCTTGTCGCCTCTGAGCGAGAGGGCATGGATGACGTCCGTGTCGAGTTGCGCTCAAATCCGAAGAGCCTGATAGGGTCACACGCATCTTCTACGGGGAGGATCGATCGTGACCGACACAGAGCGTCGCAAGCGAACACCGCGAGCGCCCTCGATGTTGGATGCTCTCATCCCGGTCGTCGTCCTCGTCGTGTTCCTCGCCGCCGCCGTCTATCTGTACGGCGGTGACGCGATCGGCGGACCCGTCCAGGTTGCGCTCATCATCACGGCGATGATCGCCGGGCTGAACGGCGTCAAGAACGGGCACTCGGTCGACAAGATCGGCAAGGCCGCGGTCAACAGCATCTCCACCGCCGTCGGCGCCATCTTCATACTCCTGGCAGTCGGCTCGCTCATCGGCACCTGGAACATGTCGGGAACGATCGCAACCATGACGTACTGGGGACTCAAGATCCTGGATCCCAGCTGGTACTACGTCGCCACGGCCATCGTGTGCGCGTTGATCGCTCTCGGGATCGGGAGCGCCTGGACCGTGATCGGCACCCTCGGCGTGGCCCTCATCGGCATCGCGACGGCACTCGGCGTGTCTCCTGAGATGACCGCCGGTGCGGTCATATCAGGCGCCTATTTCGGAGACAAGATCTCGCCGTTGTCGGAAACCACCAACCTTGCACCCGCCGTGGCTGGCACGGACCTCTACACCCACATCCGGGGAATGATGACCACGACGATCCCGTCCATCCTCATGGCCCTCGTCCTCTACACGATCTTCGGTTTGCGAGCAGACGCCACGGACGCCTTCGATGTCGGTCCCGCGCTCGACGTCATCGACAGCGTCTTCCACATCGGGATCCTCCCCATGCTGCCGCTGATCCTCGTGATCATCCTTGCCGTGCGCAAGGCGCCGCCGTCGATGTCGATCATGGCCGGAGCGTTGCTCGGGGGCATCATTGCCGTCATCCTCCAACCAGACGTCGTGCTTGCGTTCGTTGCGGACCCAAGCCTGAGCACGCCGTGGGCGATGATCAAGGGCGTGTGGGACGCGATGGCGACCGGCTTCGTCGCAGATACCGGCTTCGCAGGTCTCGACTCGCTACTGACGGGCGGTGGCATGGCCAGCATGATGGACACCGTCTGGTTGATCCTCTCAGCGCTCGCCTTCGGCGGCATCATGGACTACACCGGCATGCTCGGACGTCTGATCGATCCTCTGGTCAGGCGGGCCAAGAGCGATCGGGCGATCGTCGCAGCGACGGGTGTCACGGCGATCGGCATCAACACGATCGCTGCAGATCAGTACCTGGCGATCGTACTGACCGGCAATGTCTACAAATCCGAATACGAGGAACGAGGCATCGCACCTCAGACACTGTCGCGAGAGATCGAGGACACCGCAACGGTGACTTCGCCGCTCATCCCGTGGAACAGTTGCGGCGCCTATGTGGCGGGCACGCTCGGCATCGAGACCGTGGCCTACTTCCCCTTCGCTTTCTTCAACCTGATCAACCCGATCTTGTCGTTCGTGTACGCCTTCTTCGGGTTCCAGATCAAGCACGTCGAACCCGGAGCCGAACTCAAGGCGTCGCCGGAGAAAGCCGAGTTCTACGGCATCGGCGACCAGAGCATCGACGAGGTCCCCCTCAAAGGCGACTGACCGGAAGCCCGGTCAACCCAAGTGCTCGATGCAACAGTGAGCGAAGCGAATGACTCCGCGTCCGAGCCGAGAACTTCCCCGACCGGCTCTTGCTGTCCACTGTCCGCTGTCGGCTGTCGGCTGTCGGCTGGAGCCTTTCCCGCCTCTTCCTCAGTCGTACACGGGATCGCGCAGAACGGGACACGTCATGCAGTGACCGCCGCCGCGTCCACGGCCGAGTTCCGAACCGTCGATCTCGCGCACGGTGATCCCGGCCTTCCGCAGCCGGATGTTCGTTCCCTCGTTCCGGCTGTATCCGACCACGACCCCCGGCTCCATGGCAACGACGTTGTTGCCGTCGTTCCACTGCTCTCGCTCCTGGGCGAACGCGTCGCCGGCCGTGGGCACGACCCGGAGCTCGTCGAGGCCGAGGGCGTCTCGCACGACCTCGAGCCAGCCCCGCTCCTCGATCACGACCTCGGGTGCTTCGTCTCCCGGGTAGTAGCTGATCGGCTGGATCGACTGCACGGCCGGTTCGAAGATCGTGACGAGATCCCGGTCACAGAACGAGAAGATGGTGTCGAGGTGCATGCTGGCCCGATCGGGCGGCATCTTCGCCGCGATCACCCTCGTGGCTGCCCCGTTCTGGAACAGGGTCCGGGCGAGCTGCCCGACGGCCTGGTACGTCGTCCGCTCACCCATACCGATGAGCACGATGCCCTTGCCGACCGGCATGATGTCGCCGCCCTCCATCTTGGCCTCGCCCCAATTGGCGGTCGGCGGGTCGCCGAACCAGATGTCGAAGTCGCCGCCCTTGAACTCTGGGTGGTACTTGTAGATGGCCATCATGTGGAGGGATTCCTTGCGGCGTGCCGGCCAGTACATCGGGTTGACCGTGACCCCGCCGTAGATCCAGGCCGAGCTGTCACGCGTGAACAGCTGGTTCGGAAGCGGAGCAATGACGAACTCCGTACCGGCCCAGGCTTTCTTCGCCAACGCTCTGTACTCGACAGGTAGGTCGTCGACGATGACACCACCGATGAGTGCGGCAACAAGCTCAGTCGACTTCATCTCGTCCATCCATGCCCTCAGCTCGAGAGCGCCGTTGACACCCACCTCGTTGGTACTCAACCGGTTGTCGAGCAAATAGGCGCGACCTTCGGGATCGTCGGCGACGTCCGCGAGCAGTTCGTGCACTCGCATGACCTGCACACCGAACTCCTCCCGCATGAGATCGACGAACGCGTCGTGCCCCCTGCGGGCCCTTCGCACCCAGATCACATCATCGAAGAGGAGTTCCTCGGCGTTCGAGGGCGTGAGCCGTTCCATCTCGAGACCCGGGCGATGAACGATGACCTTGCGCAGTTTGCCGACTTCGGAGTGCACTCCGTATTCCGTCATGGTGTTGCCCCTCTCTGCGCCGCGACTCCGGGCCACGGGCACTCGGTGATTGACCGGTCCTCCCCCATTATGCCGAACGGAATCCGCTGGTGCGCCGCTCGACAGCCGATGGTCGATCGACCGGAGCATGCAGACCCGTTGGGGGAAGGACTGCTTCGCTATGCTGAGACACGGCAAGGTCACCGGCACCCGTAGTACGCAATGAGCGGGTGAGGGTGGCATCGACGCTGGATACGGGGAGGCGAACGTGACCGACCGGGAGCACAAGGACGAACCGGCTGTCGACCAGCCGGTCGAGGAAGAAACCCCACCGTCCAAGAAGTCGAAGTTCAGTTTCCCGACGGCGTTGACGGTGCTGGCGATCGTCCTTCTGGTCGTGTGGATCGCGGCGTTCTTCATCCCGTCGGGCGTCTACGAGATGGACGAGGCCGGATCCCCCATCCCGGGTTCGTACCAGGAGATCCCGAAGTGCGGTGACGCAGGCGACGATACGGTATGTGTCGACAAGTCGCCGCTCAGCATGTTCCAGAACCTGTGGGTTGCGACGCCGAACGGCCTCTACGGCATCGAGGACGAGACAGGCGCCGTCCAGTCATACAACGAAGGGTTCCTGTTCGGCTCCGCCGAGATCTTCCTCTTCGTGCTGGTGATGGGTGCGTTCATCGCCGTCACGATGAAGACGGGCGCCATCGAACTGGGAATCAAGCGTTTGGCGCTGCGATTCCGCAACAGCCCGACATGGCTCATCGTCATCCTGATGGCCGTGTTCGCTCTGGGCGGGACCACGTACGGCATGTGGGAGGAGACCCTCGGTTTCTACACGCTGATGATCGCCCTGGTGATCGCGATGGGTTTCGACCGTATGGTCGGCGTCGCGATCATCTTCCTCGGCGCGGGCACCGGCGTACTGGCGTCGACGGTGAACCCGTTCGCCACCGGTGTCGCCTCCGACGCGGCCGACATCGGGATCGGTGACGGCCTCCCTCTGCGGGTCCTCATGTGGCTCGTGCTGGTTGCGATCGCCATCCTGTACGTCCTGCGATACGCCAACCGGGTGAAGAAGGACCACTCGAAATCGATCGTCGGCTTCGACATCGACGTCGAACCGGACGAAGAGGCCGGGGACATTGAGAAGATGTCTCGACGGCAGACGTGGTCCCTCGTCGTGTTCGGACTCGCGTTCGTCGTCATGATCTACGGCTTCATCCCGTGGAACGATCTGTGGCAGGAGATGTTCGGCGGGGACTTCCCGCTGCCCACCATGGCCGACTTCCTCGGTGACTTCTACTTCACCGAAGCCTCGATGCTGTTCATCGTCGCAGCCGTCATCATCGGGATCATCGGTGGTCTCGGCGAGAAGGGCACCGTCAACACCATGGTCGCCGGCGGGGCAGACTTCCTCAGCGCAGCGCTCGTCATCGTGGTGGCCCGGGCCATCACGATCATCATGAAGAACACGTTCATCATCGACACGATCCTGGACTGGATGGAAGGCATCGTCACGGGAACGTCGAGCGTCGTGTTCGCCGAACTGGCGTTCCTGGTCAACATCCCGATCGCCTTCCTCGTCCCTTCGTCATCGGGACACGCCGCATTGGTGATGCCGATTATCGCTCCGCTCGCGGACTTCGCGGGGGTCGCACGATCGCTTGCCGTCACCGGGTATCAGTCGGCGTCCGGTCTGGTGAACCTCATCACCCCGACGTCCGCGGTGCTGATGGGTGGTCTTGCGCTTGGGAAGATCGGCTACGACAAGTACCTCAAGTTCGTCGGGCCCTACCTCGGAATCGTGTTCGTTGCCGTCATGGTGTTCGTGGCCCTCGGAACTCTGTTCTGAGACAGAGAGGAGACGCAGACCGATGAGAGTTGTCGTCGCCC
>JAUXCV010000257.1 GCA_030618675.1 Acidimicrobiia bacterium
CCGCCGAATCCCGATGTTCTTGCGCATCGACGGTTCCGGGGCGTACCGGTCCCACAGATACTGCCGCTCTTCGCCGGTGACCATCTCGAGTGTCAGTTCGTCGTGGTTGCGCAGGAAGACGCCCCATCGGCATCCATCGGGTATGTCCGGCGTACGATCGAGGACGTCGATCACCGAGCCGGCGTCACCCTGGGCTAGCGCCATGAACAGCCGTGGCATGAGCGGGAAGTGATACGCCATGTGGAACTCGTCACCCTCGCCGAAGTACTCGACCACGTCGTCGGGCCACTGGTTCGCTTCAGCGAGGAGCATCCGGTCGTCGAACTCGGCGTCGACCATCGCCCGAAGACGTTTCAGATAGGTGTGCGTTTCGGGGAGGTTCTCGCCGTTCGTGTGGTCGCGTTCGTAGAGGTAGGGCACCGCGTCGAGGCGTAGACCGTCGAATCCGAGCGTGAGCCAGAACCGGATGATGTCCTCGATCTCGTCCTGAACGGCGGGGTCATCGAAGTTGAGGTCCGGCTGGTGGTCGAAGAATCGGTGCCAGTAGTAGGCGCCGGCGACCGGGTCCCAGGTCCAGTTCGAATCGTGAGTGTCGGTGAAGATCACCCGTGCCTCGGGGTAGCGGTCCGGTGTGTCGGACCAGACGTAGCGGGACCGGAGCGGTGACCCGGGCAAGCGCGCTTCCTGGAACCAAGGGTGTTGGTCGCTCGTGTGGTTGACGATCATGTCGGCAATGACCCGCAAGCCCCGCCGATGAGCCTCATCGAGGAATGTGCGGACATCGTCGACGGTTCCGTAGCGCGGGAGGACCGATCGGAAGTCGGACACGTCGTAGCCGCCATCGCGCAGAGGTGACTCGAAGAACGGGAGCAGCCAGATGCAAGTGACACCCAGCCACTCGAAGTAGTCGAGTTTCTCGGTCAGACCCGCGAAGTCCCCGACGCCGTCCCCGTTGGTGTCGAAGAACGCGTAGACCGGAACCTCGTAGAACACGGCGTCGACATACCAGGGTGCGTTCACAGCTTCAGACTACCGCCCGGCCATCGCGCCCAACAGCTCGAACACTCAAGATCGTGATGGGGGTGATCGGGTATGACCCGCCTTCACCCCACCGTGTCCTTGATCAGACGGCGACGGGTAAGGGCCTCAGGACCGGAACAGCTTGCGCAGGATGAACAGCGTGACGACCGCCGAAGCGCCGATGATGGCGGCGACCCTGGCGTCGACGGCGATGTCAGGCCTTCCCTCGACGGTTCCGGCGAGAAGAAGCGCGATCCTCGAGTTCTTCGCGTTGATCTTCGAGGCCACAACGAGACCGGCGGTGGCGTGATCCAGGGTTGCCTCTTCGGCGACGATGATTCCGGCTCCAGACTGATTCACGGTCGCGTGTTCGGCGTCGATGAAGAACGCCCCGCCTTGTGTGATGTCGGCCGAGCCGGAGGCGATGGTTTGGGCGCCTCCTTGTCGGATCGAGACCGAATCGGCATCGATGTGGCCGGCCCCGCCCTGATTGATCTGCACGACTTCGGCGTGCACTTCCTCCTGGAACGGCTCGGCGGGATTCTCTTGATCGGGCATGATTAGGTCCTCGGGTTGCTGAACGGAATCCTATCGAGACACAAGTAGCTGTGAAAGCGGGGGAGAATCCCTCCCATGAAACGACTGATGATTCTGATGACACTTCTCGCGTTGCTCGGTGCCGCCTGCACCAGCGCGCCCGCTGCGGAACCCACCACGACGGATACCTTCGCACCGATGGAGTCGACGACCACCACGGCTGTCGAGACGACGGTTGCCCCCGCGACCACAACGACGTCCACGACGGAAGCACCGGTGGTTGAACCGCCGACCGTCGAGACCGTCCCCGTCGACGGCGACGTAGTAGACACCTACATGCTGGAATTCACGGGGACGACGGACACCGCCGTCGAGGTCCTCGTCAACGGTGAACCCGTCGACGTCGACGCTCAGGGAACGTTCGTTGTGATGCTCCCGTCGGACATCGGTGAGAACGAAGTCACGATCGAAGCCATCGACGAGGATGGCAACACGGCGGTCGTGTCGACCACCTACGTCTTCGCTCCGGAGGATGGATGGATCGCCGCGATCGGCGACTCGGTCATGCTGGGAGCGAAGGAAGAACTCGAAAAGCGCATCGGGCCGGGGACCGTCGATGCCACGGTGTCGCGCCAGTTCTACGACGCTCCCGACCTCGTGGAGGACCTGCTGGCTCTTCCGGTCCCGCCACAGGTGATCATCATCGGTCTCGGGACGAACGGAGCGGTTCAGCCGCACCACTTCGATGAGTTGATGGAGGTTGCCGCCGACGTGCCCCGGATGGTGTTCGTCAACGCCCACGTCCCGACCAGGAACTGGGAAGCAACCACGAACCGGGAACTCGCAGCCGGGGTTGATCGGTACGAGAACACGGTCCTCGTCGACTGGTTCACACCGACCGAGGGTCGATCCGACCTGTTCGCCTCGGACAACTACCACCCGTCGCCGACCGGTCGCGTGATCTACGGCGAACTCGTCGCAGAAGGCATCTACCCAAACTGGGAACCGTTCGTTGAGTAGGTGCTCTGCGAACCCTTCTACTCCATCCGAAGACGCACCCGGACTGTACCAAGGGGTCAGGGAGGAAGGAAGTCGCGTGGTAGGGGAAGACGAAGATGCACGGCATGAGGTCGAGACCGGGAAGGGCTCGACCGAAGTGAGAATCACCGAAACCGGCTACGCCACCGAAGTGTCGTGGGTTCGTACGGGCGTATAGGTGCTTTGTCGGCCCACAGTTCGGCGCTGAACCGACTACTCGATTCGCAGGGTCGTTTCTAGAGCGATCGTGATCATCTCATCGAGGGAGGACTGGCGATCCCCGGATGGCATCGCTTCCTCGGATCCCAAGATGTCGCTCACGGTCAAGATCGCGGCGGCACGGGCTCCGTGCTCGGCGGCCGCTGCGAAGAGACCGGCCGCCTCCATCTCCACGGCGAGGAGACCCATGCGACGGGCGAGCTCGAAGATCTCGGTCCGGGGGTGGTAGAACTGGTCGGAGCTGAGGATGTTCCCCACACGGGTCGGCGCTTCGCGTTCCTCGGCCACCTCAACCAGTTTCCGCGTGAGTCCGAAGTCGGCGACGGCGGCGAAGTCGAAGCCACCGAATCGCATCCGGTTCGCGTTCGAATCCGTAGAGGCGCCGGAAGCGATGATGATGTCCCGTA
>JAUXCV010000263.1 GCA_030618675.1 Acidimicrobiia bacterium
AGGGGATTGATGGTCCTGTCCGCTCCCATCGTCGTCGCGAGATCGAGCCGGTAATCAGAGATGTCGGTCGCGTAGACAGCTCGTGCCCCGAGCGCCTTGGCGACGGCGATCGCCATCGCTCCAACCGGTCCCGAGCCGGTGACGAGCACCTTCCGCCCGGCGACCGACGGAACCGTTGCGGTGTGAACGGCGTTCCCGAAGTTCTCCTGGAGCGACGCAACCGACAACGGCATGTCCGGGGGATCAGGCCATGCGTTCTGGGCCGGCACCACGACATACTCCGCGTAGGCGCCGTCACGGTGGACACCGAGGATCTGCGTCTTCGGACAGAGATGGCCCTGACCGGTGCGACACCAGGCACAGATGTTGCAGACGACGTGCGACTCCGCAGAGACGAGTTGACCGATCTCCGGTTCGGTCACATTCGCGCCCCGATCCACGACGACACCCGTGAGCTCGTGCCCAACCGTGATCGGAGTTGATACGTGATCTGCTGCCCACGGATTCCACTCGTAAATGTGGAGATCGGTTCCGCAGATCGAGGTGGCGCGAACCTCGATGAGCACTTCGTCCCGACCCACCTCCGGGATCGGTATGTCGACCATGTCAAAACCAGAACCCGAACCGAGTTTCCGTAGTGCGCGCATGGGCCACAGGGTATTACACCCAGCGCCCCCCACATCCCACACCCGTTGGGGTTGCCATCCCCGGCGGCGGCGCTGCCAACCAGCGAAGGCAACGATGGTTTGTCGCGCTACTGCGTTGCGCCGCTCTCGAGCGGTTCGATCAAGTCCGGGATGTCATTGGCGACCCGGTTCACCAGCGTCGAGACAGCGTGCTCGGCGAGATCCGGTCCCGCCGATGCAGCCAGGAGATCACCGATGACCCCGGCATCCGTGATCTCGGGATCGAGCCACGGGTCCCAGATCGTCTCGGGGAGGATCACCGGCATCCGTTCATGGATCGGTTGGACAACGTCGTTCGACTCCGTTGTGAGGATCGTGCAGGTCCTGACTCGGTCACCGGAATCCGGATCCTTCCACGACGACCAGAGTCCCGCGAGCGCAAGCGGATGCCGACCCGAAGCGAAGAAGTAGTGGGGAAGCTTGCCGCGGTCCTTCGGCTCCCACTCGTAGAAGCCTTCCGCAGGGATGATGCACCGACGGGTAGCGAACGAGTCGCGGAAGGCGGGCTTCTCTGCTGCGGTCTCGACCCTGGCGTTGATGAGGCGGGCTCCGATCTTGCGATCCTTCGCCCAGAACGGCACCAGTCCCCAGTCGAGGGTGCCGAGTTGGCGTTCGCCATCGTGCTCGGCCACGGCGTAGACCTGCCTGGTCGGCGCCACGTTCCATGAGCTGAGCACGGCGTCTGTCCTGATCACGTCGACCGAGAAGTACGCGCCGTAGTTCTCGGCTTCCTGAGTCTGAACGAAACGTCCGCACATGGTGCCGATCCTACGCCTTCGTGAGCCCGGTGCCGCCCACGCGCCTGTGCCACGCTGCGAAAGCGACGGGAACCCGGCACCGGTCCGATATCGTCTCAGTGACATGATGAAACGACTGCTCTTGCTCGCCCTCCCCTTCGCTCTCGTCGCCACAGCCTGCGGATCTGATGGAGGTGACATGCCGACCGACAACGCCTGGCAACTGACTGAGATCGCCGGTTCCGACGGATCGATGACGGCACTCACAGCCGGCTCGGCGCCGACGCTCGTGTTCGAGGACGACAACGCGGCGGGAAACGCCTCATGCAATCAGTACGGCGGACCGTACGAACTCGACGGTTCCTCGATCACGTTCGGACCGCTCATGTCAACGCAGATGGCCTGCGGGGAGCCGGGGGTCATGGACCAGGAAGTCGCATACCTAGCAGCGGTCCAATCCGTTGACGCCTGGACCATGGACGGCGAGACGTTGACGCTCTCATCGGGCGGCGCTCCGGTACTCAAGTACGCGGCGATATCCCAGGATCTCGCCGGGACAACGTGGGACCTCATCGCCTACAACAACGGCACCGGAGGCTTCGAATCGGCCTGGGGTGATGAACCCGTCACTGCGACCTTCTCCGACGACGGCACGCTCTCCGGCTCGGCCGGCTGCAACAACTACAACACCTCATGGACGACCGAGGACGGATCTATCGAAGTCGGACCCGCAGCCTCGACGAAGATGATGTGTGCGGACGAGCAGATCATGACCCAGGAAGCCCGGTACCTGGAACTTCTGGGTCTCGCCGATACGTACCGCGTCGACGCCGGCGCCCTGGAGATGTTCGATGCCGACGGCACCCGTGTGCTCCAGTATCTGGTGTCCGCCGGATAGTCGACCGCCGCCGGTGATCGACCCCATTGACATCGGTCTGTCCCTCGCGGACAATCACATGTGAGCAACATGTTCTAGGCTGAAGGCATGGTGATGATCCAGATCCGCAACGTCCCGCCCGATCTCCACGAGCGCCTCAAGCAGCGCGCCGCGTCGAAGGGGATGAATCTCTCCGACTACCTGAAGAGTGAACTCGATCGCATCGCCTCGATTCCCACCAATGCCGAGATCTTCGCCAAGATCCAAGCCGATGCAGATGACGGCCTCCTGCCGTCAATCGGCTCAGACCAGATCGTCCGGGGCATCCGAGAAGACCGCGACTCGCATTGACGGCTGTCATCGACGCGTCCGTCCTGGTGTCGGCCCTCATGGACCGGGACGAAGGGGCAGAGGCAGTCCGGACCACGCTCGCACCTGTCGACCTCATCGCCCCTCATCTTGTTGACCTCGAAGTGATGCAGGGTCTGCGCCGTCATGATCGAAAGGGTCGCCACGATGCAGTGCGTGCGCTCCGACAGTTCCGACTCCTTGAGATCAGGCGATTCGACCACGAACCGCTCCTGCCGCGCATATGGGAACTGCGTCACAACTTGACCGCCTACGACGCCGCCTACGTGGCCCTGGCTGAGGTGGCCGGAGCCCCACTCTTCACTTCGGACCGTGGTATCGCGAATGCTCCCGGCCACCATGCCGAGGTCATCGTCCTCTGATCAGTCGACCCATCGCTCCGGCCGCTCTTTGAGACGGCCGAAACCGAGCTCGTCGCAGAACGCCTCATAGCGCTCCCGGGGTACGCCCTTCCACTCCAGGTTTCCGAGTGAGTCGGGCAGCGGAACATCAGTACGAAGTTGGGCGAGGAACCG
>JAUXCV010000217.1 GCA_030618675.1 Acidimicrobiia bacterium
CGGGGATGTTGTAGAGCAGAACCGGGAGGTCGGTTGCGTCTGCGATCGCCGTGAAGTGCCGGGCGATCCCCTCTTGCGGCGGCTTTGAGTAGTAGGGGGTTACGGCCATCACGCCGTGGACACCGGATTCGGCGGCCCGCTCGGTGAGTTCGACGGACTCTCTGGTGTCATACGTGCCGGTTCCAGCGATCACCGTGATGCGATCGCCAACGGCATCGACGGCTGCCTTGAACAGGGCAACCTTCTCGACCTTTGAGAGCGTCGGGGACTCGCCCGTCGTGCCACCGACGACGATGCCATCCGAGCCGTGTTTCGCGAGGTGGCGCGTCAACCTCCAGAATGTGCCGTAGTCGATGCTTCCATCGTCGCCGAACGGTGTGATAACGGCGGTCAGGACCTGGCCAAAGGGTGCGTTGGGTCTGCTCTCCATGCCCGCGACGGTAGCAGGAGACCCCCCGGTACCCTCGCCTCCATGACCACTCCAAGCGACTTTGTGAAGGACGTCGACACGGGGAACTTCCCGCAAGAAGTGCTGCAGCGCAGCCGCGAGGTACCGGTCGTCGTGGACTTCTGGGCCGCATGGTGTCAGCCGTGTCAGATCCTCGGACCGATCCTCGAGAAGGTCGCGGCGGATGCTGGCGGGGCTTTCGATCTCGTCAAAGTCGACGTCGACTCCAACCAGGAGCTTGCCGCTCAGTACGGCGTTCAAGGCATCCCCATGGTCGCCGGGTTCCGGGACGGGAAGATCGTCGACACGTTCACGGGTGCCCTTCCCGAAGCCGCGATTCGGCAGTGGGTCGAGGGAATCCTCCCCACCGAACTCGACCTCATGGTGGATCAGGCCCGTACCGCCCTCCTCGCAGACGACCGTGTCACGGCGGAACACATCCTCCGCCAGGTTCTCGACCAGCAGCCCGATCACTCGGAAGCCGGGGCGAGTCTTGCCTCCATGCTGATCAACCGTGGCGAGACCGACGAGGCGATGATCGTGCTCGGCCGTCTCACTCCCGACACGGAAGTCGATCGTCTCCAATCGGCCGCCCGACTCAAGGCGTCCAGTGGCCAGGACCTCTCCGCACTCGAGGCGAGATTGGCAGAAGACGACTCAGACGAGGATGCCCGCATCGATCTGGCCAAGGCTCTCGCCGCCCAGAGCGAATTCGAACCAGCCCTCGACCACCTCCTTGCCGTCGTACGAGCGAAGGGACCGAAGAAGGAAGAAGCGAGGCTCGCGATCCTCGACATCTTCGGCGTCCTCGGCGATGAGCACCCCCTGACCCAGACCTACCGAAGGCAACTGGCGACCGCGTTGTTCTGAGCGAAGTAGATCAGTAGCGAGTAGAGCAGTACTGGTCTACTGGTCTACTGGTCTGCTGATCCACTGATCCACTGATCTGCTGATCTACTGATCTACTGATCTACTCAGATCCCGAGGACGCCCTCGAGGCCGACCGTGACCGGATCATCGAGATCTCCGACGGCACGCACGGCTGCCAGAACTCCCGGCATGAACGCCGTTCGGTCGGTGGTGTCGTGGCGGATCGTGAGCATCTCCCCCGTGCCGCCGAACAGCACCTGCTGATGGGCAACAAGCCCGGGAAGGCGGACGGCGTGGACCGGAACACCTGAGACGTCGGCGCCTCTCGCCCCGGGGATCAGTTCGGTGGACTCGACGGCACGGTTCTGCGGGGCCGCTTCTGCGATCCGCTCGGCGGTGGCGATCGCCGTGCCGGAAGGGGCATCGACCTTGCGATCGTGGTGCAACTCGATGATCTCTCCTGCGGCGAAGTGAGGCGCAGCGATCTCGGCGAGACGCATCATCACAACGGCCCCGATCGAGAAGTTGGGAACGACGAGGCAATTCGGAGGACCGCTCCCCCACTGCTCACGAAGCCTCGCGACACGATCAACGTCGAAACCAGAGGTACCGACGACCGCGCTCAGGCCGAGCGACCGCCAGGTTGCCAGGTTCTCCATCACGACGTCGGGTTCGGTGAACTCGACGACGACATCGGCTTCTGCCATGGCCGCCGGATCGTCGTCGACCTCGTATCCAGCGACGGTCGCCCCGGCATGGTGCGGGTCGTAGAGCGATCCGAGTACCAGATCGGCGCTCGCTGCGACCGTCTCCGCCACGAGGTTCCCCATCCGGCCGCCCGCACCCGACACTGCCACGATCATCGTACGAACTCCTCAAGATCGGATTCTTCGAACGGACCCGTTGCTCCGATGACGTACGGTCCTCCGTAGGCCGCTCGGGACACGTCGATCACATCCGCGATCGTAACGGCATCGACCTCAGCGACGATCTCGTCGACCGACCGGTGCTCGAGACCGGTGACCTCGTTGCGGCCGAGTCGGTTCATCCTCCCGTCCGCGTCCTCGAGGGAGATCGCGAGGGCCCCTTGCACGTGGCCCTTCGCTCTGGCGAGTTCCTCGTCGGTGATGCCGTGTTCCATGATCTTGTCGAGTTCTCCGCGAACGAGTTTCAGCACTTCGGCGGTCTGCGTCGGCGTGGTCCCGACGTAGATGGCGTTCGAGCCGGCGTCGGCGAACGGGAGCCTGAACGCGTGGACCGCATAGGCGAGCCCCCGCATCTCCCTGATCTCGTGAAACAGCCGGCTCGACATGCCACCGCCGAGGACGTGGTCGGCCACGATCAACGAGTAGCGACGGTCGTCGTCGCGGGTGATGCTCGGACCGCCGAGGATGAGGTGTGCCTGCTCGGTGTCCCGATGGCGGACGCCGACCTTGCGACAAGGCGACGGACTGATGATCTCTCGACTGATCTCGTCACCTTGCCAGTCACCGAACGCGTTGCCGATGAGTTGGACGAGATCGTCGTGATCGATCCGTCCGGCCGCGGCGATCACCGTGGACTTCGGGGTGTAGCGACGTTCCCAGTAGTCGTGGATCGTGTCGCGGCTCATGTCCACGATCGATTCGCGGGTGCCGAGAATCGGCGGAGCAAGCGGGTGGCCACCCCACAACGCTGTGATGAACTGCTCGTGGGCGACGTCGGTGGGATCGTCCTCGTTCATGTTGATCTCTTCGAGCACGACGCCACGCTCGTTGTCGATCTCCTCCTGTCGGAACGCGGGGCGCTGGAGCATCTCGCCGAAGATCTCGACACCGAGTTCGAGGTCGGCGTCGCGCATCCGGGCCCAGTAGCAGGTGTACTCCTTGGACGTGAAGGCGTTGTTCCGGGCACCGATGGCGTCGAACGCCTCGCTGATCCGTCGGGCCGGCCACTTCTCGGAGCCTTTGAAGAGGAGGTGTTCGAGGAAGTGGCTGGCACCGGCCTCGATGGGGTCTTCGTCACGGCTCCCGGTCCCGACCCACGCCCCGATGGAGAGGGAGCGCAGAGAGGGCATGTCCTGGGAGATGATGCGCAGCCCGTTCGGCAGCGTCGTCAGGTCGTAGTGCATAGCCGTCGATGATAGGGATCTACACCGCGAACCCAGGGTTCACAGCGTCCTATATGGTGCCGACAGCCCACAGAACGAAAACAGACCGCATACCCAGGGTTCACAGCGTCCTATATGGTGCCGACAGCCCACAGAATGAAATGCAGGTTCCATCTTCGGCGAGAAACCACACACGCTAGGCTTCGCGTCATGAGCGAACAGAACATCGACGACGCCGCGACGAGCGACTCGATCGCAGAGCTTCAAGCCGAGAACGAGGCACTGCGGTCTCAACTCGAGACAAGCACGCC
>JAUXCV010000480.1 GCA_030618675.1 Acidimicrobiia bacterium
GCAGGAACCGTGGACGGAATCGACAACCCGGGCCGCGACGACTTTGCCCTGATTCAGGACTCCGCAGATCTGCAGCTCAAGGAGCGTGCCGGCACCAACATCTTCTATCTCGGTCTCAACCGGGACAAGGAGCCGTTCGGTGACGAGAAGGTCCGTCAGGCGCTGGCGATGGCGCTCGACCGCGACCGGATCGTTGCGAACTTCTACCCGCCGGGCTCAGTGGTCGCCGACTCGTTCCTGCCGAAGCCGATCTTCGGGTACACGCCCGAGCCGAAGTGGTACGACCAGGATATCGATGCCGCGAAGGCGCTTCTCACAGAAGCGGGCTTCCCGGACGGCTTCGAAGTAACCCTGAACTACCGTGACGTCGTCCGCAGCTACCTGCCTTCGCCGGCAACCGTCGGCCAAGACATCCAGGCACAGCTCGCAGAGATCGGTGTCAAGGTCACCATCGAAGTCATGGAGTCGGGGGCCTTCCTCGACGCCAGCGACGCCGGTGATCTGACCATGTACATGCTCGGTTGGGTCGCCGACTATCCGGACGCCACCAACTTCCTCGACTTCCACTTTGGGAAGAACGCATCCGATCAGTTCGGTGCCGGCTTCGAGGACCTTTGGGCGCTGCTCGATGAGGGCGCTTCGACGCCGGATCCCGCTGCCAGGCTCGTGATCTACGAGCAGGCAACCCAAGTCATCAAGGACCACGTCCCGATGGTGCCGATCGCCCACGGCGGTTCCGGTGTTGGCTATCTCTCAGACGTTACGGGAGCACAGGCAAGCCCGCTCGGCAATGAGTACTTCGCAGTGATGGACCCCGGTGGACGCGACACATTCGTGTGGATGCAGAACGCCGAGCCCATCAGCTTGTACTGCGCCGATGAGACCGACGGCGAGACCCTCCGTGGCTGCGAACAGATCACGGAACAGCTCCTCGCCTTTGAGATCGGCGGCACCGCCGTCGTTCCCGGACTCGCCGAGACGTACGAGGCCAGCGAGGACGGCACACTGTGGACTTTCCACCTGCGTTCGGGCGTGACCTTCCACGATGGAAGCACGTTCGATGCCAACGACGTCGTGGCCAGCTACGACGCACAGTGGGACTTGAACAGCCCGAACCACACCGGTCGTGACGGCAACTTCACGTACTGGCAATCGTTCTTCGGCTTCAAGAACAACACCGGTTGATCAAGCGATAGACGAACGATGATTGGAGGGGTGCAACCGCACCCCTCCAATCTTTCCTAGTCTGTTGATTCATGGGTCGTTTCCTACTGCGCCGCTTCATCTCCTCGATCCCGGTGATCATCGGGATCCTCGCCCTGGTATTCGCCCTTGCCCGGATGATTCCCGGGGATCCGTGTCGAGCGGCGCTCGGCGAACGAGCGACCGACGAGATCTGCGATGCCTACAACGAGCGGTACGGACTCAACGATCCGATTCTCGTCCAGTTCGGCATCTACATCAAGGACGTCGCGACCGGTGACCTCGGTGAGTCATTCCGATTCGGTGTTCCCGTTACCCAACTCCTCATCGAGCGACTCCCCACAACCATCGAATTGGCCGGTGCCGCCCTGATGATCGCCGTGATCGTCGGCGTCCCTCTGGGCATCATCTCTGGATATCGTCACAACTCGAAGACCGACGTCGCCACGATGATCGGTGCCAACATCGGCGTTGCCATGCCGGTCTTC
>JAUXCV010000485.1 GCA_030618675.1 Acidimicrobiia bacterium
CACGGCCTCGGCGAGGGCTACGCCGTCGTGTACTCGACGGGCACCAAGACCGGGACCCACTACAACCTCGAAGTGGGCGGCGAGACCGCCATCATGGTGAAGGACCGGTTCGTCACCGAATACGGCATCCCCGACTACACCGTCGGTGTCGGCGGATCGGGCGGCGGGATCCAGCAGTACGTCTACGCCCAGAATCACAAGGGCCTGATCGATGCGGCGGTTCCCCAATACTCATACCCGGACATGGTCAGCCAGACGATCCACGTCGGCGACTGCGAACTCCTTGAGCGTTGGATGGACACCCGCCTGTTCGGCGGGGACGCGATGTGGGCGAACTGGGAGAACCGGACGCTGCTCGAAGGCATGGCGGCGTGGAACACGGTGGAGAACAGTCGGGCTGCGGCCATGCCGCCCGGGTATCCCCCCGGATCGTCGGAGTGCATCGAGGGCTGGATGGGCCTCGCCGCATTGACCTTGAATCCCCACTTCGGAACGGCGCCGGGGATAACGTCCGCTGAGCAGGCATCCGTCGAATGGAGCCACTTCGATGACGCCGTCAATATCTACGGCATCGCTGCGGACACCCATCCCGCCCGTACGTGGAGCAACGTCGGTGTTCAGTACGGCCTCGACGCCGTAGCAGAGGGCAACATCACGGCCGAGCAGTTCATCAACCTGAACGCCAACGCCGGCTCGTGGAAGAACGAACCGGACATGGTCCAGGAAGGATGCCCGTACGTCTCGGCGCTCTGTCCCGACCCGGCGGACCTCGCCGGCCTGCCACCGTTCCCGGACATCTGGCCGAACCTGATCGACCCGTGGAGCTCACGCAACATGGCGCTGTCGGCAGACGGCGGACTCACCCCCGCCCCGCGAGTGACCGCGGACCCGGGGGCCGTTGAGGCCGCGTACGAACGCGGACTCATCAACATCGGCGATATCGATATCCCGATGATCGATTGGAGGAACTACCTCGAGCGTGAGCTCGACATGCACAACTCGCATCAGTCGTTCGCCAGCCGCCAGCGGCTGCTGAACTACGACGGCGATGCCTCCAATCAGGTCATCTGGTTCACGGACGTGGCTGAGGGACCGGGGCGCTTCGACCAGACGCCGATGGCGTTCGAGGTCATCGACGAGTGGATGAGCAACATCGCCGACAATCCGGGCGGCGGGGTCGCCGGGAACAAGCCGTCGGCTGCCGTCGATTCGTGCTTCGACGCCGACGGCGGACTCATCGCTGCCGGGAGCGACGTCTGGTCCGGGATCCTCGACGACGGATCCGAAGGAACCTGCACGCAGCAGTTCCCGATCTTCTCGACTTCGCGGATCGTGGCCGGCGGCCCGATCACGGGTGACGTGTTCGTGTGCGAACTCATGCCCGTGTCTGAAGCGATCGGGCGGGGCGACTACGGGACCTGGACACCAGGACCCGGTGAGCTCATGGCACTCGAGACGATCTTCCCGACCGGCGTCTGCGACTACACGAAGGGCGACGCGAACAGGCCATAGACGGCAATTGAGTTGAGTACCCGCCGGACATGTCCCCCCGGCCGGAGGCCGGGGGGACGCGAGGAGCGTCAGCGACGATGCAGACACCCCTTGTTCGTAATTGTCAAGCGGCGATGGTTTCGATGAGAAGTCGGATCGTAGCCATGTCGTTCTGTGAGCC
>JAUXCV010000359.1 GCA_030618675.1 Acidimicrobiia bacterium
ACAACGCCATCCAGCGGCCCCCTCTGCCCTGCCGGGCATCTCCCCCACCTCCTTCGTCGGCGAGGGAGAGTGTCAGAGAGCGCCGCTCGCACCTTCACCCAGATCGTGAACAGCGCCAACCCCTCGAATCCCGGCCCCACCATGAGATCCCGCCAATCAACCCACTCACAAGCCGTGGATTCAGGCTGAGGGGGAGGAAGAGAAGCGCACCCTATTCGTGCGTCTTCTCAGTACCTGAACGGACGATCCGAAGAAACCCGCGACACGCTACGAACGCTGGTTCTCAGATCACGTGCGCTAGGCGAGGAGGGTGCGGAGGGTGTCTGCTGCGACTGCGCACTCATCGACTGTTGGGACGAGGGCCAGGCGAATGAACCCTTCGCCTCCCGGGCCGAAGAAGCGGCCCGGCGACACGACGATCCCCTCCTCGAGAAGCCGGTCCGTGAGCGCCATGTCATCGTCGACTCTGATCCATAGATACAGGCCGGCGTGCGAGGCGATCGTCTCGTATCCGAGATCATCGAACGCTGCTCGCAGGATTCGGCGCTTCTCTGTGAAGATCGCCCGCCGTTCAGCGGCGTGATCGTCATCGCTCCAGGCAGCGATGGCCGCCCCCTGGACGAACTCCGGCGATGCGGTCCCCGTCGTGGCTCGCAGCGCCTTCAACGCCGCGATGGCTTCGGCATCACCCACGATGGCGCCGGACCGGTAGCCCGTCATCCCCGACCGTTTCGAGAGACTCAGATAGGAGAGAGCGCCCGGACTGCCGTCTCCTGCCACCTGGAGCACCGACATCGGTCCGTCGGGGTAAGTCTCCTCCTCGTAGACGTCCGAATAGCACTCGTCCGACAGCAGCAACGCGTCGGCATCAACAGCCCTGACGTAGAGGCCCGCTATGTCCTCGAGCGTCGACACGGAGCCGGCCGGGTTATGAGGAGAGCATGTCCAGACGAGACGGGATCGGTCCCAGGCTTCCTCGGAGATCTGCTCCGCCCTCAGCACGAAGTCGCCGGAGAGTTCGATCGGGAACACCTTTGCACCGGCGAAGAGCGAACCGCGCTCGTAGACGGGATAGCCGGGTGTCGGGTAGACAACTCCGTCCCCGGCGGCCCGGTCAATGAAGGCGAACGGCGTGTTGAAGATCGCTTCCTTGGCACCGCTCGTCGGGATCACCTGTGTCTCGGGATCGACCTCCACGTCGAACCGCCGACGCACGTATCCGGCGATGGCCGATCTCAGGTCCAGAAGTCCTGCGGCAGTCGGGTACTGAGACACAGCCGGCACCGAATCGCGAAGCGCTTCGACGATGAACGGCGGAGTCGGTTCTCGGGGGTCCCCGATCGAGAAGTCGATCACCGGGAGCCCCGCATCACGGCGGTTCCTGGCACGCATCTGGATGCGGGCGATCGGATAGTCACCAAGTTCAGAGAAGACGGGATTCAGGTGCATCCCGACAGTCTCTACCGTCCCTCGATCCAACGCAACTCCCGACCGCGGGATGACAGTGGAAACACTGACGCCCGAGATTCTCGTAGTCTCTGGACCACGGGACCGCCCGGGCGGTCTCCCCGATCCGGAATCCTTCGTCGCGAGCATCCGGATCCAGCAGACAGGAGCAGACCGCATGGCCGAGGACTACATCTACGACCCGAGGACGCTGAATCCGATGGTGGCCGGACTTGCGGCCGGGTCGGTCGGCGCCATCGCGGCGTCGCTCATCTCCCTGCCGGTTGCCAGCCCGAACGAGACCGTCGCGAATCCGCTGACGGCCACGATCGTGGCGATGCTCATCGGTGTCTTGTCCGGATTCGTGTGGCGGAGCGTCAGAGCAACAACGAACGGGGCGAGAACGTTCGTCATCGCCATGGTCGCGGGTCTCCTGGTCGTCCTCTCGACGCTGGCGATCATCGAATGGACCGCCGGCGGCGGATGGTTCACCTACACCGCCCTGGTGGCCGGCGTGATCTTCCTCTCCGTGGCCTTGCTCACCCCCGTGATCTCCCGTGCCGTCGCACCGATCTGGGCAGCCATGATCCCGGTGGCACTCGCCGTCGTCGTGGCCCTGGGTCTGTTCGTAGGCTGACGGCCGTAGTCCGCAGGCGATAGGCAGCGACGGGTGTGTGTGTTCTACTCCGCTACTCCGCTACTGATCTACTGATCTACTGCTCCAGCGAATCCAGGCCTTCTTCCAACAACCGCATAAACCCCAATTCGTCCAGAACCGGAACACCGAGTTCGGCCGCTCTCGCCATCTTCGAGCCGGGTGAGGCACCGGCGACCACGGCGGTCGTCTTCCCGGAAACAGATCCTGTGACCTTGCCTCCGCGGTCTTCGACGGCAGCCTTCGCTTCGGATCGCGAGTAGCC
>JAUXCV010000402.1 GCA_030618675.1 Acidimicrobiia bacterium
AGCTCGGACGATCCTCCGAGACGAGTTCGGGATCGGCCATGCCACGCTCCAGGTCGAACCCGAATCTCATGGCGGTTGTGCGGAGGTCGCCTGGTAGGCGTCATCACGTCGAATCGTTCGAATACTTCAAGAACTCTTGACATGACGGGATCGCGGGAGGTACGATGCCCGCATGGACAGTTCAATAACTCTTGTACCAATGGATCTTGAAGCGAAGGTTGAGGTGTTCAAAGCGCTCGCTGATCCGTACCGCCTCGAGATCCTCGAGATCCTCTCTCCGAAGATCCGGTGTAACTGTCATCTCCAGGATCAATTGAACATCGCTCCGAACCTTCTGTCATATCACCTGAAGGTGCTGCGCGAAGCCGGCCTTATCGAAGGCAGCAAGCGCGGACGCTGGATCGACTACTCCCTGACGTCGGACGCAGCCGAGATGATCGCCGCCGCCCTCCCGGAGAGACTTCGACCGTGAGCGTCTTCCTCCCCGAGCCGGGAACGAGGCGAACCTCGCGCAATCTCTGGGGTCTGGTTGTCGCTGCCGCGTTCGCGTGGCTGGTTGGATACGTGGTCAACGGCCGGGTCTGGGACTGGCTTGTCTTCGACGTCGTCGGCCTCGATCCGGAGAGCCGACTCGGCGAGGCCGTGCACTTCTTCGTCTACGACACGACGAAGATTCTTCTGCTCCTCAGCGGCATCATCTTCATCGTCACGGTGCTCCGCAGCTTCGTGACGATCGAACGCACCCGGGCGCTCCTCGGCGGTAGGCGAGAGGGTCTTGGCAATGTGGCGGCGGCCGGACTTGGGGTCGTGACACCGTTCTGCTCGTGCTCGGCCGTTCCCGCCTTCATCGGATTCGTCGCTGCCGGTGTACCGCTCGGGATCACCCTCAGTTTCCTCATCGCCTCACCCATGGTGAACGAGGTGGCGGTGATCCTGATCCTCGGGATGTTCGGGTGGAAGGTCGCGGTTCTGTACGTCGTATTCGGGCTTCTCGTGGCCATCGTTGCCGGGTACGTACTCGGTCGTCTGCGTCTCGAGCGCTGGGTTGAGCCGTTCGTGTTCGAGACGAAACTCCGCGGCGACGTGATCGAACCGTCGACGGATATGCCCTGGGAGGACCGATTCGCCTTCGGATGGCAGGAGGTCAAGACCATCGTCGGGAAGATCTGGCCGTACCTGCTGGTCGGCATCGGACTTGGTGCCGCCATCCATGGATGGGCCCCCGAAGATCTGTTCGCCAGTTGGGCCGGGGCGGGCAATCCACTCGCCGTCCCCATCGCCGTGCTGGTGGGCATCCCGCTCTACTCGAGTGCTGCAGGGGTGATCCCTCTCGTGCAGGCCCTCGCCGACAAGGGCGTAGCCCTCGGCACCGTTCTGGCGTTCATGATGGCGGTCGTTGCTCTGTCGGTCCCCGAGATGATCCTGCTGCGCCGGGTCCTCAAGCCGAAGCTCCTCGCCACATTTGTGGGCGTCGTTGGTGTGGGCATCCTCACCGTCGGGTATCTGTTCAACGTCGTGATCTAGAGACAGACAACAGACAACAGACAACAGACAACAGACAACAGAATGGAGGAGCGATGAAGATCGAAGTGCTTGGGACCGGGTGCAAGAACTGCAATGCACTGGAGGCAGCCACGAGCCGGGCGCTCCAGGAGCTCGGCATGGACGTGGCGATCGAGAAGGTGACCGACTATGGAGAGATCGTGGCGTACGGCGTGATGTCCACGCCCGCTCTGGCAATCGATGGAGAAGTCAAGACAACCGGACGCGTGCCATCGGTGCGGGAACTCACCGACATCCTCACCGGGGCCACTGCCTGAGATGACCGAAGCAGTGACCACAGAGGAGGACGGCGTCGTCGGGCGACTCTCGGCACTCGACCGCTACTTGCCGATCTGGATCCTCCTCGCCATGGCCGTCGGTCTGCTGCTCGGCCGGGGATTCCCGGAGTTGAACGACTCGCTCGACACGATCAAGATCGACACGGTGTCGCTCCCCATCGCCCTCGGGTTGCTGGCGATGATGTACCCGGTTCTCGCGAAGGTGAAGTACTCGAAGATCGGCGAGGTCAC
>JAUXCV010000243.1 GCA_030618675.1 Acidimicrobiia bacterium
CGTCCAGGGGGTGGCATCGTCCGGCGTCAAGGGCTGATAGGAGTTGGCTGATGGCTCTGATCCTGGAAGACGACTGGGTTTGGGATTTCTGGTTCGCACGTGACGGCGCGGACTGGCACATCTTCTATCTTCGAGCGCCGAAGTCCCTCGGGGACCCCGACCTCCGTCACCTGAACGCGACCATCGGACACGCACGATCTGTTGATCTTCGTCGATGGGAGATACTGGCCGACGCGATCGCTCCCGGGCCATGCGGGACGTGGGACGACCAAGCCACATGGACCGGGAGTGTTGTCCGATCGGGCGCGGAGTGGTGGATGTTCTACACGGGGATCTCGACCCTTGACGATGGCAAGGTCCAACGAATCGGAGCGGCGACGTCGGCCGATCTCTCGAACTGGGTGAAGTCCCCGTCGAACCCCGTCTGTGCAGTCGACGGACGGTGGTACGAAACACTCGGTGGGGGCGCGTGGTACGAGGAGGCTTGGCGGGATCCATGGGTGTTTCCCGATGCCGCCGGCGAGGGATTCCACATGTTCATCACCGCGAGATCGAACGGTGGGCCGTCCAACTCCCGCGGTGTTGTTGGCCACGCCATGTCCCCCGACTTGGTGACGTGGACCGTCCGTCCGCCGGTCGCCGGTCCCGGATCGTTCGGCCACCTCGAGGTATCCCAACAGATCTCCATGGCGGGCCGGCACTACCTGATCTTCTCCGTCCCCGGAGACATGCAGCCGGGAGTAGACGCCGATCGGGCGTTGACGGGGATCGGATACGCGGTGGCCGACGCCCCAGAGGGACGGTACCGGCCGGGACCAACGCCGTTCGTCTACGCCGATCGACCCGGGACGCTCTACGCCGGCAGGATTGTCGTCGACGATGATCGCCCCGTACTTGTGGCAACCCTCCATAACGACGCGAATGGTGACTTCGTCGGCGCGATCTCAGATCCTTTGCCGCTCGTAGTGGCGGAGAACGGTGCGCTGTCGGTGCAGGAGCCGAAGCTGTAGACACCGGCTCATTGATGATCCCCCCGGGCCGCCGGCAACCCAGTTCGGTTGGCGCTGCTCGAGTCAGGAATAGCGATGGCAGTCCCGGTCTCAATTGACGGAGTCCGGTCGGCGCGGCGGACCCGGCGTTAGCCGCGGGTCCGTTTCCTCATGAGAACGACCGCTGCAGCGAGGGCGGCCGCAGACAAAGCGACCGCGGCGCCCGTAAGAGGAGAGGGCCGCGGGATGGTTGGGCCCACACTGACCGGGCGCTGGAACTCGAGGATCGGCCAGTCTCGCTCCTCAGCGATCGCCCGTAGATCCTTCTCGGGGTTCACGGCGACTGGATTCCCCACCACCTCGAGCATCGGCAGATCGGTGATGGAGTCGGAGTAGGAGAACGAGCCGGAGAGATCGATGCCCTTGCGTCGAGCGACGTCCTTCATCGCCTCTGCCTTTCCCGGCCCCATGGCGTAGACGTCGATTTCCGGGATGAAGCGTCCCTGTGCATCGGTCTTGATCTTGGTTGCGATGACCTCCCAGACACCGATGTGTTCGGCGATGGGGCGGACGATCTCCTCCGGGCTGGCGGAGATGATGATGACTCTCCGACCGCTCCTGATGTGCTCATCGATGAGGAACAGAGCCTCCGCGTAGACGAGCGGTTCGGCGACCTCGGCCAGCGTCTCCCGGACGAGTTGCTCGAACTCGTCGCGCTTCCATCCGGCGGTGAGTTGGAGCAGTTCATCGCGGGCTCGTTCGAGCTGTTCCTCGTCGGCGCCGAACAGCATGTAGAAAGCCTGAGCGAGACCCATACGGGCGAGTGCTCTCTTGCCGAGAAAGCCGGCCTTGTAGAGGGGTTTGCCGAACGCGAGCGTCGACGACTTGGCGATGACGGTCTTGTCGAGGTCGAAGAAAGCTGCTTCCTGCATCACGACCGATTGTATCGACACAACTGAGCGGACGCGTGACCATGAATCGAAGGTCTTGAATCGGACCCCGGAATGGCATACGGTGCCGGTAGTTCTCACATGGAGTTGAAGATGCCGGCGCTTGCCATTTGGTCGCCGGAGGACGAGGTGCTCGGCGCCGTCGCGCCGTTGGCGCTCGGTGTCGCAGCCGGAACGGCACTCATCGTGGACCTCGACATGAGCGGACCGAGATATCCCGGCGATCTGACCTTGGCCGGCCTCGTCGCCGATGGCCCCACCAAGGTCGATCTGTCTCCACAGCGACGTGGCATTGCCGTGGTGCGCAACGGTGGCGTCGATCCGGAGAGCGCGGAAGAGGTGCTACGCGCATTGATCGAAGGTTGGCCGGCAGTTGTGTTCCGGCTCCCGGCCGATCACGTGGGCGGAGACGGTGCCGTCCCCGTGCTTCCTCTGGTTCCCGGCTCGATGCTGGCCCGGTTCACGGGCCCGGCCATCTATCAGCGCGCCGGGTGGCGGGTTCGAGTACCTGAAGGGGGTGTGGTGCTTCCGCGACCAGGCGCCGAGACGATCGGGGCATTGCTCACGGGTCGTGTTCCGCATCCGGGCGACCGGTGGATCCGAGCGTGGCGCCGAGTTTGGGAGCAGTCATGGGTGTGACCGATCGGATCGTGCGACGCCTTCTCGAATCCGATGTACCGCTCGAACGTGTCGCACTCACGGCCGCAGCTGCCGCGATCGTGCCGGAGGTCGCTCCACTCGCCCGTCCGGAAGCGATCGTCGACGCGGTGGACGCTCTCGCAGGGCTTGGGCCGATCGAGCGCCTACTCCGCGATCCGGAGGTGACCGACGTGCTGGTGAACGGTCCATCGGATGTGTGGATCGAGCGGCGTGGTGCGCTCGAGCGCACCGAGATCACCTTCGCCGACGACAGCGCGGTTGTCGCAGCGGTAGAGAGAGTGATCTCGCCGTTGGGCCTCCGTATCGACCGGGCGAGCCCGGCGGTCGATGCGCGGTTACCGGATGGCTCGCGTCTCCACGCTGTGATCCCGCCTGCTTCGGTAGACGGTCCGATCGTCGCGGTGCGTCGCTTCTCCGAGGCGGTGACCGATCTCGCCGCCCTCGTCGAGGTAGGTGGCATCACGAACGACGGCGCCGATCTGCTCCGCCTCTCGGTCTCGGATCGACTGAATCTGCTGGTTGCCGGGGGCACCGGCGCCGGAAAGACGACGCTGCTCAATGTTCTGTCGAAGGAGATCGATCGGTCTGAGCGGACGGTCACGGTCGAAGACGCCGCGGAGCTCCGTATGGGTGGTCATGTTGTGCGGCTCGAAGCCCGACCGCCCAACGCCGAAGGAGCAGGCGAGATCACGATGCGAACACTCCTCCGGCATGCTCTCCGGCTTCGGCCCGATCGCATCGTGGTCGGTGAAGTCCGGGGACCGGA
>JAUXCV010000498.1 GCA_030618675.1 Acidimicrobiia bacterium
TGAACGAGGCCGATGGGGTACGGACGGTCACCCTTGAAGTTCTCGGCCTGGGCGGCGATTCGCTCGACGAAGTCGTTACCTCTCTCAGGTCCCGCGATGAAGTCTTGAACGTCTCAACAACCGACACTCACGAGTCGATCTGACCGCCCGACGTCACCAGTCGGTGTCAACCACCGAACGCGAATGTGCCGTACCCAACGACACGATCGTGCGGTCCGGCGGTATCCCCTGAGTTCCGCACATCGAGGGTTCGCATCCGGTATCCGCGACGGTTCGCGATGTGGAGCGCTGCCTGGATCCCGGTCCGCCCGCACGCCGCCTCTCGCCCCAGGGCGGCCGGATCGAAGCGTTCGATCGCCTGGACCGTCTCGGCATCGAGACGGCGGGCCGTGTTGTAGTCGTGGTAATGCGACAGATCAGAAGAGACCAGCAGCAGCGTCTGATCGTCGCAAAGCGGCTCCACGACATCGGCGACGTCGACTGGATCCACGTCCCCGGTGAGCAGAGGGACCACGGGAGCACCTGGGGCCACGATCTGGAGAAACGGAAGTTGGACTTCGAGGCAGTGCTCCCGCTCGTGTGCGACGGGCGAGTCGGCGACGAGCGGAGCCTTCAGAGCAGCGGCCGCGCCGGGTCCGTCGACCGCGACATCACCGAGAGGGGTCTCGAGATAGTCGACGCCGGGAAGGGTGAGACCGGAGAACCACACGTAATGCGACGGACCCAGCATGACGATCCGTCGGAGATCTTCGCGGTCTTCAAGCAGTTGGTATCCGGTGGCGGCGACCGGACCCGAGTACACAAAACCGGCGTGCGGCACGATGAGGATCTGCAACTCGAAATCGATCTCGACGCTCTCGGCGGTGGCGAGATAGCCCCGAACGTCGGATTCGAGGCGGTCGCGATTCCCGGGATAGAAGGCGCCGGCGACGGCAGGAGGACGAACGGTGGGGCGCATGGGCCACCTCTCTAGGTACTACCACCAACCTATTCCATCTCGCCGTGAACGTCCACGGACTTCCGGCCCTTCACCGTCCTCCGTTCCTCCGATACGCTGTGGTCATGAGCGCAGATAGGCACCCGTTCGTAGCCCTTGCCCGGGAGGCGATCAGCTACTACCTGGACACGGGCGAGATCCTCGATCCCCCATCCGAGCCGGGCGACCCACCGCCGAGGGGAGTGTTCGTGTCACTCCACGAGGAACCCGCGCCGGGACAGGTGGAAGGGCCGCTTCGAGGGTGTATCGGCTCCACGCGACCTCGAGAGAGTTCACTCCGAAGCGAGATCGCCCGCCTGGCCGTCGCAGCGGCCACATCCGATCCACGGTTCGCTCCCCTCCAACCGGGGGAGGTCGACGATCTCGATGTGACCGTGTATCTGCTTGGAGATGCCGAGCCGATCGATAGTCTCAACGACCTCGATCCGTCCCGATACGGCGTGATCGTCGACGGCCCGGGAGGTCGTACCGGACTCCTGCTGCCGGCGATTCCCGGAATCTCCACCGCCGCCGAGCAGGTCGACATCGCCCGCCGGAAGGCATCCATCTCCCCCAACGAGCCGATCACTCTCTCCCGATTCGAAGCCGAGATCATTCGCTAGCCGCCTGCGGCGGCGTACTGAGTAC
>JAUXCV010000125.1 GCA_030618675.1 Acidimicrobiia bacterium
TGGAGATGAGGGTTGGTGAGTTCAGCGGTACCGGAGTCGCCAACCCAACCGAGGAGCTGTCCGGCCTTCACGGGTGTTCCGGGAACGATGCCGTCTGCGATCCCCCACGCGAGCCCGTCATCCGTCCCGGGTGTGTCATTGTTCAGATGGATGTACCACGATTCCCACCCGTCATTGTGTCGGAGCGCGATCGTGCAGCATCGCTCCGGATTCATGTGTTCCGCGCTCGTCCAGTTGACGAGGCGCACCGTTCCATCCGCTGCTGCGACCACAGGTGTCAACTTCGGCGACATGAGATCTTGGGCGTGGTGGATGCCGTGAGAGCGTGCGGCCCAGAACCAATCCCAGAAATGGTGTTCACCGTCGACGGGAGCGGTCAGCGGGTAGTCGACCAACTCCCCCAGTTCGTGTGTCGATGCCGAAGCGGCAGGCACAACGGTGAATGCGAGCAGGACCGTGACGGTGGCGGCGATAGACCGCAGGGTGTTCTTCATTGCGTACTCCAGTGACGTGTCTTCCTCCCTTTGTATCGGTCGCGCCGAGCACGACCTGAGGGATTCCACCGGGGAACGAGTGTCGCTCAGATGAGAGGTAGATCGATCTCGACTGTGACGATCGGGTCGACCCGCAGCATGAGCAGGCGAGGAGGCTCGAGGCCCCACCAGCGAACGTCGAATTCGCCGGTGCCGGTGAGGCGGGGACCGGGGAGGAGGTTGATCTCCCCCTCCACCAGAACCTCCGCGTCGAGAAAGCGGACCGTGCCGGTGATCTTCGCTGCGTTCCCGCCGGTGTCTTCGGTTGTTTCGATCTCGGCAACGATGCTCGGGTGTGTCGTCGTATCGACACGGCGTCTCATCTCCCGGTCGATGAGGCGATTGCCTGATGAGAGGTCGTCGAGGGGAACGTCGAGCCGTCCATGCAAGGGATGGGTCGGAACGAACCCGTCATCGTCGAACGCCGCTTCGAAGCACCCTGAGGCCTTTCCGTTCGTACGGATGGGATGAACCGAAGACGTGGCGACGAATGTGATGGATCCGGCAGGAGCGTCGATCGACCAACGTCGTAGATTCATACTGTCGCGCCTCCCGTGCTAGTCCTGTATCCGCATCGTCGTCGATACGGGCGAATCTAGCGCCCTGCTCGCCGGATACACTCTGCACAGGCGATCCGCGACCAGAAAGGGAATCGCTCATGGATACCGATGCCCCGACCCAGCCATCACTCCCCCGACTCAACGAACCGGCCCCGGCCTTCAAAGCCCCGACGACCCACGGCGTCAAGGAGCTGTCGGATTACGCCGGGAAGTGGTTGGTTCTGTTCTCCCATCCGGCCGACTTCACCCCGGTCTGCACTACCGAGTTCATGGCATTCGCGAATGCCTACGAGGACTTCCAGGCGATGAACACAGATCTCCTCGGCCTGTCCATCGACTCGCACTTCTCCCACATCGCCTGGACGCGCACGATCGAAGAGAAGTTCGGCGTGAACATCCCGTTCCCGATCATCGCGGACCTCTCCATGGAAGTCGCGAACGCATACGGCATGATCCAACCCGGCGAGAGCGACACATCGGCGGTTCGCTGCACCTTCATCATCGATGACAAGAGCGTTGTCCGGGCGATGGTCTACTACCCCCTCGCAAACGGACGCTCGATCGCCGAATTCGTGCGTCTCGTCAAGGCACTGCAGACATCCGACGAGCACGGAGTTGCCACGCCCGAAGCATGGCAGCCCGGCGATCGGGTCATCGTCCCACCGCCGGCAACAGCAGCCGGAGCGAAAGCGCGACTCGAAGAGGGATATGACTGCATCGACTGGTGGTTCTGCACCAGGGAACTCTGAGCCATACGCGCCACGACTGCTGGGACCCGCTTCGGCGGGTCCCGGTCGCGTTTACCGCCTCCAGAACGACGCCGTGAAGAGCAAGATCACCGGGTAGATCTCAAGGCGTCCGAGGATCATCAACATCCCGAGGATCCACTTCCCCGGCGCAGCGACCTCGGCGTAGGTCGATGCCGGACCAACCGTTCCCAGTGCAGGGCCGACGTTGCTAATAGCAGACGCTGCTGCAGACAGACCGGTCACGAGATCCATGTTGGCACCCCAGGCGCTCTCGAAATAGAGCAGCAGCACCGTCCCTATGCCGAAGGCGAGCATGTACACAACGACGTAGCTGTGGACGGCGGAGACGACCTCCGCCGGAACGGGAGCGCGGCCGAACCGGGTAATCGACACCGATCGAGGCCGTGTGAGACGTCGTACCTCGGCGGCGGCCGACTTGAGAACGATCGCGACGCGGTATGTCTTGAGGGCGCCGGTCGTGGACCCCCCCATGCCACCGATGAACATCATCATGAGGATGACGCCGCCCATCGCCGCCGGCCAGACCCCGTAGTTGGTGACCGTGTATCCGGTTCCCGTGATCGTGGCGATCGCCGTGAAGACCGACTCACGAACGGGGACGCCGACGTTGTCGAGAGCCACGCCGCCCATCAACAGAGCAACCCCGGTCAGCAGACTCATGAGGTAGTAGCGGAACTCCGGTTTCCTGAGGTACTCGCTCGGATCGCGAAGCGCCCTGATGTGCAGTGTGAAGGAGGCCCCCGCCACGATCATCAGTGCGATGATGACCCACTGGGAGTATGCAGAGAACGCTCCGAGGGATCCAGATTCGGTGCTGAATCCCCCGGTAGAGACGGATGTCAGAGCATGGGCCATCCCCTCGAACACCGTCATGTCACCGAGGGCGAGAAGTACGGCTGCGGCAACGGTGAGTGCGACGTACAGGCCCCAGAGGCGCAGCGCCGTTCCCCGGAACCGCGGTGTGAGCCGGTCTGGCTCCGGGCCGGCTGTTTCCGCTCGTACGAGGTGGAGGCCACCGGCGCCCACAAGAGGCAGTACGGCGATCGACAGAACGATGATCCCCATACCGCCCAGCCACTGCGTCGTTGCCCGCCACATGAGAAGGCCCTTCGCGACGCCCGACAGATCCGCGATCACGGTTGCCCCGGTCGTGGTGAACCCGGCGGTGCTCTCGAACAATGCGTCGGTGGTACTGAAAGAACCTGTCAATAGGTACGGAACGGAACCGAAAGCGATCACCGCGACCCATGCGATGGCGACGCCCGCGAACGCATCTTTCGGACGGAGGCGCTCGGGGCGACCGACGACGACGATCGTCAGCCCGCCGATCCCGACCGCCAATACCAGGGTGAGACCGAGATGAAGAGCGGTCTCCCACTCCCGGTAGATCGCTGCTACCACAATCGCCGGCGCCACGGCCAGTCCACCTGCGACAAGAACGATACCGACGATATAGGCGATGCGGCGCGGTGTAGGTGTGGCCGTCCAGCTTCGGGTGCGGAGAGGCACGACCTACGCCCCGAAGAGGTGCTCTACGGCACCGATGATGTCCGGGGTAGAGAGCACAACGACCCGGTCTCCCTTCCTGAAGCGAGATGATCCTCGAGGCACGATCGCGTCACCGGATCGGAGTATCGCTCCGATGACTGCGCCATCAGGCAAACGGAGTTCGCCGATCGAGATCCCGATCGCGGGCGCATGTTCCATGATCTCGATCTCCAGGGCTTCGATGCCACCCGTCATGAAGTCTGCCGCCGACACGATGGCGCCCCGGCGCACGAAGCGAAGCACGGCATTTGCTGCAGCGACCTTCGCCGAGACCCCGGCGCTGATCCCAACGGCGGGCATGAAGTCGAAGAGCGCAACTCTGTTGAACCGCGAGACCGTTGTGGATGCTCCGAGACGGTCGGCGATCAGGCATGCGAGCATGTTGACGGCGTCGCTTCTGGTCAGGGCCAGCACACCGTCGCCCTGCCCTATCTCAAGGTTCTGGAAGACCATCGGGTCGGTGGGATCCGCCACGATGACGTCGATCTTCGGATTGCGGGCCGCGATGGCGTGAGCCCGGTCGGGACTGTTGTGAACGAGGAGCACGCGGCGGCCGTCCCCCCGGATAGCGGCGGCGCTGAGTTCGGCGACTCGTCCCCCACCGATGATGATGACGCGATCGATTTCCTCCGAAGTCGCACCGATGAGGTCGCTCGCCCTGGTCACGTCTTCGGCTTTGGCCACGAGGAGTATCTTGTCGAATGCCTCGATGACCGTCGCCCCTCGTCCGACGAGCGCTCGGTCGTTCCTGATGATCGAGGCGATCACGCAGTCCCACCCCTTGAGGGATTGCCGCATCTCCGCCAGCGACTGCCCGACGAGATCTGAATTCGAACTGACGATCCCGCCGAGGATCACGATGGAACCGTCGCAGAACATGAAGTAGTCCGACAACCCTGGATGGGCGACGAGGCCGACCAGCTTCTCCGCAACCGAGGCTCGTGGGTCGATGACGGCTTCGACACCGGACTGAAGGACGATGTCCTGGAGCTCGCTGTGCTCGATCCGCGCAACGGTTCGCTCAAGACCGAGCGCACGCGCCGTCTGGCATGCGAGAACGTTCGTTCCATCGTCGTCCGACACGGCGAACAGGATGTCGGCGCGTTCCACACCTGCTCGACGAAGAACGCTCGGGCTGGCCCCGTTGCCCTCGATGACCTGTGCATCCAGGCGCTCCCGAAGATGGGCCGCCCGGTGAGCGTCGGCCTCGACGATCGCGACGTCGTCACCCTCAGCAACGAGACGCTCAGCAAGGTGCGATCCGTCGGCTCCTCCTCCAACGATCACGATCCTCATGCCTGCTCCCGGATGTCTCTCGATACGAGGCTAGTCCGCCGACCCGTGCGAACCTCGCACATGCCCCTTGGCAGATCATTGTCCGGCGTGACCTACGCTCCCCTACCCTGCTCGTGTGACCGAAGACAACATACCGAGAGAGATCGGGGTCGGCCCCTATCCGGAGCCGTGGCCCGACGATCCGAGGATGGATCACGAACTTCTGGCGGAGGGCGACCGCCGCAACGTCATCGATCGGTATCGCTACTGGTCGCAGGAAGCCATCATCGCCGATCTCGACCTGCGACGGCACCCGTTCCATGTGGCGATCGAGAACTGGCAGCACGATTTCAACATCGGCTCCATCGTCCGGAATGCGAATGCCTTCCTCGCGGCCGGTGTCCACATCGTCGGGAAGCGACGGTGGAACCGTCGGGGCGCCATGGTCACGGACCGTTACCTTCACGTGAAGCATCACCCCACGATCGCGGATCTTATCGATTGGGCTGCTGATGAGGGCCTGCCGATCATCGGAATCGACATCTTGCCCGGCGCAGATCCGATCGAGACAACCGATCTACCGGAGCGTTGCGTCCTGCTGTTCGGACAGGAAGGTCCAGGCCTTTCCATCGAAGCGCAGGACGCGTGCGACATGGTCTGCTCGATCGCCCAGTTCGGATCGACCCGATCTATCAATGCAGGCGTGGCATCGGGAATCGCCATGCACGTCTGGATCCAACAGCACGTGGCCTTCGGCGGT
>JAUXCV010000339.1 GCA_030618675.1 Acidimicrobiia bacterium
GATCGGAGTTCGAAGACGGCGCCGTCCTGTGTGCGAACCACCAGTCCCGCGGCGACATCTTCTGCTGAAACCGCCGGGCCGTCGACGATGATGTTCTCTCCTGCGACCCCGATCGGCGCATCGCCGAAACGTTCGGCCATCCGTTCGTAGTGGGCGACGAAACCGATGGACAGGGCCTTGTGTCCCCCGCCTTTCGCTCGAGGATGCGCCTCGTGGTGGATATCGACGGCCCAGCCGGTGCCGTCCCACCCCAGCATACCGGAGCCGTCGATCGATCCACGCTCGACCGCCAGCAGGGACGACGGGTCGTAGACATCGCCGCGTTTCAGCGATTCCGGGTGGATCTGAAGACGCACGATCCGTCCAAGGGATTCGCTCATAGTCGCGCTGTTCGGTGGCCGCACATGGCGTTCACGCTACCCGGATCGGCGCGCCGTGCGTACTCATCTGATGAGGACCTCGTCGCCGACTTCGATCTCCACGTGGCGATCAGCCTGGTTCAGAGAGACGAGGAACCCGCGAGTTCCGTCGGACAGGAACGCCAGCTCGTTCTGGATCGTGTCTCGCTGAAGAACGCTGTCGCTCCCAAGAAGGAACGAAGTGAACGGCCGACAGGGAGCGGCGGGACGAGGCTCGTTCAACCCGATCTCGGTGCCGTCCGGCCGGCGGATGAGCAATCCACCGGCGATGTCGACCATTCGGACTGCGGGCCCATCGACGATGATGTTCTCCCCTGCGATACCAACGGGGACCGACTCGAATCGTTGTGCCATCGCCTCGTAGTGACCGGTGAAGCCGATCGACAAGGCTCGATTCCCTCCACCTCTCGCCCGGGGATGGGACCGGTGGTGGGCATCGACGATCCACCCGCTGCCATCCCAGATCAACATGCCGGCTTCACCGATCAGCGCCTTCTCTGCCGTCACGAGATGCTCGGGGAGGTATCGACCTGTGGCTTTGAGCGGTTCCGCCTGGATCTGGAGCCTGACGATCCGGCCGAGTAGTTCAGACATCCAACACCTCATTGAGCAGATCCGGGCGATCGGTGACGATCCCGTCGACGCCCATGTCGATGAAGTGCCGCATGTCGTCGGGTTCGTTCACCGTCCAGAGATGAATGTGGGCACCGGCGCGGTGGACCGCATCGATGAGCTTGTCGTCGATCCTGGTCCCGCGGTAGTTGAACGGGAGTTGGTAGGCCTGGACCTTGCGGTGGATGGTCCGTCCCACGCGAGACGCGACGTACATCGACGCCGCCGCCGTTGGACCTGCGGAGAGGGCAACCCGTTCCCGTGTGATGCGTCGGAACCGGGCAATGCGCCGATCCGTGAACGAGCCGATCAGCGTGCGATGCTCGGCGTCGAACGCACGGATCACCTCGGCAACGGCCCACTCCTCTCCGGGACCCTTCAGGTCGATGTTGAGCCGGACGTCCGGCCACGTCCCGTAGAGCTCCTCGAGGGTCGAGACCCCGATGCCCGTGCCCCGCAGCGGATAGTCCTTCTCCGGGTCGAAGTGATAGGCCGCGTCAACATCCCGGATCTCAGCGAGCGTGCGCTCGGCGACCTTGCCCGTGCCGCTGGTCGTGCGGTTCAGTTTCGAATCGTGGAAGACCACGGGAACGTGATCGCTCGTGAGGCGAACATCGATCTCGAGATAGTGGTATCCGAGGCCTTCGACAGCCCCAGCGAAAGCGTGCATCGTGTTCTCGGGCCACAGGACCCGGCTTCCGCGATGGGCGAATCGAATCGGATGCTCGACGGAGAAGAAGTCGCTCACAGGATGACGCCGTTCTTGATGACTGCCGCCACGAGATCCGCGTCGGGTCTGTACGGGATGTGGAGATGGGTCGGTGCATCGAGGATGACGAAGTCGGCAACGGCGCCGCGGGCCAGGTGCCCCCGATCGTCGAGATTGAGGGACCGGGCGCTTCCCATGGTCGCCGCCCACACGGCCTCGTCCGGTGTGAGGCCCATGTTGAGCGATGCAAGGGCAACGACGAACGGCATCGATTCGACATAAGCCGTTCCCGGGTTGCAGTCGGTAGCGAGAGCCACGGAGACCCCGCTGTCCCAGATCCGTCTGCCGTCCGGATAGGGAAGTCTCATCGAGAACGAGACGGCCGGAAGCAAGACGGCCGACGTGCCGGCATCGCTCATCGCTGCCAGATCTTCGTCGGTGGCGTGGTCGAGATGATCGGCGCTGGCAGCCGACAGATCAGCAGCGAGAGCGGCCGCACCGACACGACCAAGTTGGTCGGCATGGATCCTCACTTCGAGACCTCTACTCTTCGCCGCTTCGAGGATACGGCGAGTCTCATCGACGGTGAAGGCGGCTTCATCGCTGAACACGTCGCAGAATCGGGCGAGCGGCGCACAGACTTCGAGCATCTCGCCGCAGACGAGATCGACGTAGGCGTCGCGGTCGTCTCGGTACTCTGCCGGCACGACGTGCGCTCCAAGGAGCGTCGGGATGACGTCGATCGGAAGCGA
>JAUXCV010000355.1 GCA_030618675.1 Acidimicrobiia bacterium
GGGACGAGCGACCCGAATCCTTCACGGTTGGGAGCGATGCCCTGGATCGACGTGCCACCGTAGTTCGTTCCGTGGTAGCCGCGCTCGCGACTGATGATGATCTGCTTCTCGGGATGCCCGGCCTCGCGGTGGGCGATCCGTGCGAACTTCATCGCAGTGTCGACGGCCTCCGATCCAGATGAGCCGAAGAACACGCGGGCGTCGTCGAAGGGGGAGAGTTCGGCGATCTTGGCCGCAGCCTCCTCCGCCGGAGTGTTCGTGAACGGATCGAACGCGTGATAGGCAGCCAGCGTTCTCGCCTGATCGGCGATAGCGTCGGCGATCTCAGCGCGCCCGTGGCCGACGTTGCAGTACCAGAGGGAGGCCATGCCGTCGATGTACTCGTTGCCCTGATCGTCGAACACGACCGCATCCCGACCGCCCACGATCGTGATGAACTCGTTCTTGCGAGGTGATGTGAACGGATGCAGGAACGCACTGGGCATGAGGATCACTCCTGATTGGTGTCGGCTATCGAATGATAGGTAGCATGTCTCTTGCAACTGAACCCGGCAGTGCCGAGACTGAAGCGGAGACAATCGAATCCGAGCCGACCGGCACATGCCGACTGATCACGACGGAGGGTACCGCCTGCCAATCGCTCGTCCCATTCGGTCGCGGCGATTCGAAGATCGGAGACAAGCAGATGAGCAAGAGACGCCTGATCATCATCGGAGCTGCGGGACGCGACTTCCACAACTTCAACACCCGCTACCGGGACGACGATTCGGTCGAGATCGTGGCGTTCACCGCCGAGCAGATCCCCGGCATCGACGACCGTACCTATCCACCCGAGTTGGCCGGGCCGCTGTATCCGGATGGGATCCCCATCTACGCCGAGGAAGATCTCCCACGGCTCATCAGCGAACTCAACGTCGACGAGTGTGCGTTCTCCTACAGCGACATCCCCTATCAGCACGTGATGGGCGTGGCGGCGATCGTTCAGTCGGCCGGCGCATCCTTCACGCTGCTCGGCCCGGGTGATACGCAGGTCAAGAGCACCAAGCCGGTGATCTCCGTGTGCGCGGTGAGGACCGGCTCAGGCAAGTCTCAGACCGCGCGCAAGGTTGTCGAAACCCTCATGGCGAAGGGTCTCAGAGTCGTTGCCATCCGTCACCCCATGCCGTACGGCGACCTCGTGGCGCAGAAGGTCCAGCGGTTCGCCGAGATCGCCGACCTCGAGAAGCACGATTGCACGATCGAGGAGATGGAGGAGTACGAACCGCACATCGTGCGCGGCAACGTCATCTATGCAGGCGCCGACTACGAGGCGATCATCCGGGCGGCCGAGAACGATCCCGATGGCTGCGACGTGATCGTGTGGGATGGAGGCAACAACGACTTCTCGTTCTACGAAGCCGACCTGGCGATCACCGTTGTCGATCCACACCGGCCCGGTCACGAACTGAGCTACTACCCGGGCGAAGTGAGCCTGCGGATGGCCGATGTCGTGGTCATCAACAAGATCGACTCGGCTGACCTGGCCGGTATCGAGACCGTGCGCGCCAACATCGCCGCCGTCAACCCCAACGCCACGGTCATCGATGCAGCCTCGACGCTGCGTCTCGAAGATCCCTCGGTCGTCAAGGGCAGGCGCGTCCTGGCGGTGGAAGACGGCCCGACGCTGACGCACGGCGGGATGAAGATCGGCGCAGGCGTTGTGGCAGCCACCAAGTACGGCGCCACCGGATTCGTCGATCCGCGTCCTTACCTGGTGGGCAAGTTGAAGGAGACGTTCGAGACCTATCCGAACATCGGAACGATCTTGCCGGCCATGGGCTACGGCGAAGAGCAGTTACGAGATCTCGAAGCAACCATCAACGCTGTCGATTGCGATGCTGTCATCATCGGCACGCCGATCGACCTTGGCCGCATCGTGAACATCGAGAAGCCCCACACGAGGGTGTTCTACGACCTCCAGGAGATCGGCAAGCCGGACCTGGACGATGTGCTGGATGAGTTCATCGAAGAGGTAGTCAGTAGTCAGTAGTCAGTATCCGGAATCCGGTGGGAGGGTTGGTCTTGCGGGCCGGCCCTTCTGCTTCTTTGATCTACTGATCTATTGATCTACTGATCACAGCAGCAGCACTGCCGCCAGATCTAACGCGATCACCGCCATCGCGATCGCGGTTCGAATTCCGACCGCGTTCGCCTTGCCGACCGCGAAGATCGACCACAGGCCGGCGATGGCGAGGCCGGCGATGAATCCCCCGAGATGGGCCAGACCGTCGATTCCGGGGGCGAGGCTGATGACGACGTTGATCGCGAGCAGCACGAAGAGTTGCGTGAACATCGATTTCCCGCCCGGCGTGTGGCGCATCTTCCATGCGACGAAGATCCATGC
>JAUXCV010000310.1 GCA_030618675.1 Acidimicrobiia bacterium
CGAGTGGATGGCCCGGGAAGTGCTTCGCTGTGGCGGCGACTCGCCCCGAAGACTGAATCCCGTGGACGAACGCCGTGGCTATCCGGCTGACGGTGCTCACGTCTGACGAGACGGTGCGACCCTCAAGCCATGGATTCGATCCGGTCACGACATCGACGATGGGCGACAACACGACGTTGATACCGAGTGCGGAGCACTCCTCGGCGAGGCGGGTTGCAGCCGTCTTGATACTCCACTGGTCGGCTGCGACGGCTTCGCTTGGCGAAGGAAGCGCTGTCGCGAGAGCGTGAAGGCGCTGTATCCCCCCAAGCTCCTGATCGATCGCCACCAGGGCCTTGCCTCCGGCACGATCCCGGATCTCGCTCGTCATCTCGGAGAACCACTCGCTGGTCTCGGCCAACCGCCGCTCAGGCGACATTTCCCGAGCGACATACTCCTCCCGAGATTCACCGATGAGTACTGACGTGCCCCCGGCAGCGAGATGGTCGGAGATGTGGCTCGGGATCGACGCCTCGTCGATGGCGGGCAGGAACACCGCATGCGCATCACGAAGGAGCTGTTCTCGTTCAGTCATCTCCACCTCTTCGCCGAATCCTCAGAGAGTAGACACCCACCACGTAGCCCCTGCCCATATCGAAGCCTATGGATACCGGCGACTCGGTGTCTGGACAGCGGTGCAGGCGATAGAGTCATCCAAATGGATGTCTCGCTGCTCTACTTCGACGGATGCCCGAACCACCACGCCGCCCTGGCGTTGCTCGAAACGCTGCTCGCCGAGGCGGGCTGGAGCGGGACGATCCAGTTCGTCAACGTCGACTCACCCGAACGAGCCGAAGACCTGAACTTCCGAGGGTCGCCAACCGTGCTGATCAACGGTGACGACCCGTTCCTCGACACCGAAGCACCAGTCGGCCTGAGCTGCCGTATCTATCCAACGGACGAGGGCTACCGGGGCACACCACCGAAACGGGAACTCCGGGCTGCGATCGCACGCAGCATCGGCACCTGATCGCTAGCTGCCCATATCGAAGCACCTATGCATGCCTCGGGCATCGGCTCACCGAAGTCCCGACGGATGCGTCTAGAGATTCAGCAGCAGCCGGTTGTGCACTCCACATTTCGTTGCCGGGAGAGTTGACGGAACGAAGGGAGACGACATGAGACGCCTACCGAGCGATCAATAGTCCACTTGGGAGCGGATCGGTCGGGGCAGAAGTGCGCGGCTACAGCGCAGATGCGTAGACGTGCATGACCGACGTTTCGAATCCGAGGCGCCTGGCTGCTCGTACGGCCCAGTCGACGTTCGGAAGCCAGATCATGACCGACTCGGATCCGGACCCGATCGCCGAATCGACGAGTGATCGGAGAAGGTCCCCGACATCCTCTTCCCTGGTCTCGAGCCAGGGGACTTCGAAACGGGCATCAGGTGCGTTCGAAGCGAGCGCCCAGCCGGCACCGATCTCCCAGAAAGCACTCCTTCGTGCGGCAGCGACCAGGTCTTCGATCGTAAGGCGACGGAAGGTCCAACCCACAGCGAAGAGGCCGCGCGACGCTCGACCCAGTTCTCCGACCGACCACGAAGCGAACGCCGGTTGCGCTTCGGCTGCGTGCGCCGGTCGGGCGCGGAGCCGTGAGGGAACCCGACTCCCTCCGTTGCCGTCGGGTGAGGGTGATGCATCACCAACGGATTTCGCGCAGCGCACCATCGTCGCTACTCGCCGCCGACCGGTCTTCTCGACGTGACGGATCGATGCCGTGTTCCAGTCCTCAACGAGAAGGCGCCCAACAGTTGCACCGTGTTCACCGGCCCACGCCCGCAAGGCGACCGAGATCTCAGCCGCGATCCCGCGGCCTCGATGGTCTGGATGGACCCGGGCGGCGTGGAACCACGCCTCCGACGGTGAGATCATCCTGGCGGTCGCGAGTGCGATCGGCCGCTCGTTGTCACCGATGGCGACCGCTACCAGCGTGTCGTCACGATCCAACCAGCCGTCGAACTCGTCGGCGATGTAGTCGCCCCATTCGAACGTATCGCGGGTGAATTCGAAGATAGCCTCTCGGTCGGACGGCAACGCCGGCCGGATGGTGACTGCGGAGGTCATGGATTCACTCTACGCCTGAGAGCGGATGGCGGACAGCCCACAGCCGAAGCCTGCCCCGCCGGTTCGTCGTTGATAGGCTCAATCAGGAGAGGAACCGCTGATGGAGATCGTTGACCTCACAGACGAGTACGAGAGTTCCTACTTCCACTGTCTCGAAGAGTGGTCCGACGAGATGGATCAGGCAGGGGATCACAAGTCGCGCTGGTATCGCAAGATGAGCGGCCGCGGACTTCGCGTCAAACTGGCTATCGACGGAGAGGGCCCTCCGATCGGGATGATCCAGTATCTACCGATCGAACACTCGATGGCTCTCGGATCCGACCTCTACATGATCATGTGTATCTGGGTCCACGGTCACAAAGAGGGAGTCGGCAACCGGCAGGGCCGTGGAACCGGCACGGCGCTGCTCGCCGCCGCCGAACGCGACACCAGGGAACTCGGAGCCAAAGGGCTTGTGGCATGGGGGCTCCTGTTCCCCGTGTGGATGAAGGCCCGATGGTTCAAGAAGCACGGCTATCGCACGGTGGATCGCCGGGGAATGAGGTCCCTGATGTGGAAGCCATTCACCGAAGACGCGGTGCCTCCTCACTGGATCGAGCAAGGCCAGAAGCCGAAACCGGTGGAAGGCAAGGTC
>JAUXCV010000389.1 GCA_030618675.1 Acidimicrobiia bacterium
TTGTCGAGCACAGAGACAGGACCGAGCGTCGGATCGACGATCTCGAGGATCTCGTCGAGTTCGAGTCCGTCTGTGAAGCACGCGAGCCGTCGAGCAAGGTTGAGCGCATCGGTCGGCAATCCGTTGGCGACCTCTTCGGCGAGATCTGTCGTCCTGGCGTCCATGATCGTATGTTCGATCTGCTCGGACGATTCGCCTCCTGCGGCACCGACCCGAATGGCGGCGGCCGCGATTTCGATGGATCCGGGCAGGCCTCCCGCTGTGCGAGCGATTGCGCCCAGGTCGGCTGCGGATGATCGGGGTCCTTGATCCTCTTCTGCAGAATCGCCCAGTAGTTCACGGAGCAGTTGTGCCCCGTCGGTGGTCGCGTCGAGGGGGTCGAGCGTCATGCCTGCGCCGGGCAGTCCATCGATCGGCGCCCGGGTCGTAGCGATCACGGAGACCCGGTCTCCGTCTGCAAGGAGTCGCGTGATCACGTCGCGAGCGACCGTTGGCGATCGGTGGCAACCATCGAGGAGCACGAGCGCTTCCCGTCCGGCGACCGTCCTGATGACGTTGCCGTCATCGACACCCCGTCCCGTGATCGCTGAGAGTCCGGCGCCGAACTGTTCGACGATCTGACGATGTGAGACGTTGTCTCCAACTCGCACGAAGAGGGTCCCATCAGGGAACGAAGAGTGGAGACCGTGAGCCCGTGCCACAGCAAGCGCCGACTTGCCGACGCCTGGCAGCCCGGTGATCTGGACCAGCCGGTGTTGTGCCATGAGATCATCGAGCGTGTCGCAGGCATCGCTCCTTCCTATGAGCGGTACGACCGGCGGCAGGTTGTGCCCGACTCCCGGGGCGGCGGGTGGGAGAAGCCCGGGAGCTTGCGTCAGGATCTGATGCTCGAGCTGGGAGAGTCCCGGCCCCGGATCGACGCCCAGGTCTTCGAGGAGGAGATCGCGGGCGTCCTGATAGACGGCCAGCGCGTCGACCTGTCGTCCGGAGCGATACAGCGCCGTCATCAAGAGTGCGTAGAGACCCTCGCGGTAGGGGTGACTGTCAATGAGCGGGCGGAGCAGCGCCGTCGCACCGTCGCTATTCCCGAGGGCGAGTTGCGCTTCGGCTCTCGTCTCTTCGAGTACGAGTTTCCGCTCGGCGAGTTCGGATCTGATCGGCTGAGCGAAGTCGTCGTACTCGAACTCGGTAAGGGGTTCTCCACGCCACAGGGTCAGTGCCTCTTCGGCCTTCGATGCCGCTTCGCCGGGCTTCGCGGGGATGAGGGCCGTGGCCTCGTTGGCCAGCGTGACGAAGCGATGGGCATCGATCGATGCGGGCGTCAGATCGAGCTGGTACCCATTCGGCGTTGTCCGGATCACACTGATCCGCTGCGTCGCCGGCACATCGGGTTCCAGCGCGGAACGGAGCTTTGACACGTGGAACCGAAGCGCCCGGGTCGCGTTCCCCGGGAGATCATCTCCGTAGAGCGTTTCGAGCGCGCGATCAAGAGACACCGATCGATTCAAATTGGCGATGAGCAGAGCCAGGAGCTTGCGTTGCTTCGGAGCCGGGACGGATGTTGCCTGATCGTCGCGGCTGACGGTCAGCTCACCGAGAATCTGGATCTCCACCGTTCCTCCTTTCGTAATCGTCATGGTGCAGCGGCGACCTGCCCGCCGGGGATGGTGCTGCTCGCCATGCGCTCACCCAACGCTAACCCGTCTATTGCATCCTCGCCCTACGTGCTAGAGCAGCACGAGAGAGAAGGAGAAGGAAATGAGCCAGTACATCGACACAGCGACCGGATCGGTCAGAGACAGGTCCGAGTCATTCGTGAAGTGCCCGAAGTGCGTGGTGGCCGCGGTCACCTTCGCAGTCGCCCTTGGGGCAGCAGCGTTCATCCTCGTCAGTGGGCAATCGCCGACGGTCGACGAAACAGCTGTTGCACAGGTGCAGGGTGCCTTGAGTGGGTACCAGTATGAGACCGATGCGACCGTCGGTCGTATCGCAGGTCCCGGTGTGGCAAGCGAGTTCCACGGTCAGAACGGTGAGTTGTGGCCGACGGCTGTTGCAGGAAGCGGAGTGCAGGGTGCCTTGAGTGGGTACCAGTATGAGACCGATGCGACCGCCGGTCGTATCGCAGGTCCCG
>JAUXCV010000060.1 GCA_030618675.1 Acidimicrobiia bacterium
AACCGATTCTGGACCTTCGAGATCAAAGACGGAAAGGTCTCAGGAAGAGAGACGGCGCGCTTCTACCTGGTGAACCTCGCCGCATGGGCCGGCACCGCCGGCACGATGTGGTTCGCCGAGGCGATGTTCGGGCCATTGTCGAAGATCGCGGCGAACGGCGTGTATCTGGCCACGTCGATCGTGATCCTCCTTCCGAAGTTCGCGTCCTATCGCGACATCGTGTTCGGGGGGGCGATCAAAGCGCAGGAGAACAGCTCCTCCGACGCAAGATAGGGAGGCTCAGGGTCGCAGGCTCTTGCGGATTCTCCACACGCCTCTGAGCGTGCGCGGTACTCGTTTGGCAAGGCTGCTCTTCGTCTCGCGCTTCTCCTCGACGACGGCCGGCACCTCGGTGATGCGGTATCCGGCGCGCTCCGCACGGACGACGAGCTCTGTATCGAACAGATCCTGGGTGGAGATCACCTCCGGCGCGATCCGGTCGATGACGTCGCGACGGATCGCCTTCATGCCGTGCGTGTCTGATACGCCGGATGACAGCACGAACCGCAGGACCTGATTGAACGTCCACGTAGCGAACCGGCGGACATGACCGCGCCGGTCGTCTGCACCCTCGGCTCGTTTCGAGGCCAGAACAAGATCTGCATCGTCGCCGACAGCGAGAACCGATCGGAGGAACTCACCGGAGAAGTAGTCGATGTCGAAGTTGACGGCCCACTCGCCGTCGGTGGAGAGGAAACCTTCCCTCATGGCTGCTCCATAGTCCGGTGTGGGGAGTTGGAGAAGGGCAAGCCCGGGATACCGACCGATCAACTCGCGGACCGCCTCGGCAGTGCCATCGGTGGAACCGTTCTCAGCCACCAGAACCGTGATCCACGCCTGGATGCCGGCGATCTCCTCGAACAGCTCTGCAAGAGCGCCGGGGAGGTAGTCCGCTTCGTTGTGAACTGGGATCACGACCGAGATGGTCGTCGGTGGGTCAGGGGTCATCTGGGCGGTGAGTGTAGGAACGGATCGGAAACAGGGACTCGGCCCGCCCGAGAGCGACCGTACAATCCCACCATGGATCTTGACACCATCTTCAAGGCGTACGACATCCGGGGTCTCTACCCGTCTGAGATCGATGAGGAGGCGGCTCGACGAATCGGGCGCGGTTTCGCCACATTCGCCGACGCCGATCGGATCGCCGTTGGACGGGATTGTCGGACCTCGTCGCCTGCGATCACCGCAGCGCTCATCGACGGGATCACCGGCACGGGAACCGATGTCATCGATATCGGCGAGATCACAACCGACGGCCTCTACTTCGTATCCGGATCGATGGGCCTTCCCGGCGTGGTCGTGACCGCATCACACAATCCACCCGAATACAACGGGCTGAAGTTCTGTCTGGCCGGCGCTGCGCCGGTCGGTGAGGACACGGGGTTGAACGACATCAAGAGAATCGCTGCCTCGGAAGACGAGGCACAGGATGACCGCGGTTCTGTCGAAGCCATCGACATTCTCGATGGATATGTCGACCATCTCTTCGGAGTTGTCGACGCCGGTGTGTTCTCGGACTTGACCGTCGTGGCGGATGGAGGAAACGGGATGGCCGGCATCGCCCTGCCGACGGTGTTCGAGCGCTTGCCTGCCCGACTCATCGGCCTCTACCTCGAACCGGATGGCACCTTCCCGAACCACCCGGCCGATCCGCTCAGGCCGGAGAACCTCGTCGATCTCCTCGCCCTCATGGATGAGAGGAAACCGGACCTCGGCGTCGCGTTCGACGGTGATGCCGATCGGGCGTTCTTCATCGATGACCGGAGCGTCCCGCTGCCCGGAAGTACAACGACGGCGATCATCGGCGATTGGTTTCTCAGACGAGAGCCCGGTGCGTCGATTGTGCACAACCTCATCTGTTCCAAGGCGGTTCCCGAGAGGGTTCGCATCGCTGGAGGCATTCCGGTGCGGACGAGAGTTGGGCACTCGTTCATCAAGCAGGTCATGAAGGAGACCGGCGCTGTGTTCGGTGGCGAGCACTCCGGTCACTATTACTTCCGCGACAACTACCGCGCCGACTCGGGGATCCTCGCCATGCTCGTGCTGATGCAGGTGATGTCGGAGGACGGGCGCCTCCTCTCCGATCTCCGTCTCGAGTACGAACCGTACGTAGGCTCGGGCGAGATCAACTACGACGTTGCAGACCAATCAGCGGCGACGGCCGCTGTGGCCGCCGCGTACGGCGACGCCCAGATCGATCATCTCGACGGACTGACCGTCGACCTCGGCGATCGGTGGTTCAACCTTCGACCGTCGAATACCGAGCCGAAGCTCAGGCTCAACGCAGAAGCCCCAGACGCCGCCGGAGTCGACGAACTCGTCGCTGCGGTGGCATCGATCATCGAGGAGGGACCGTGACCGACCATCTGATCGACCCGGCGTTGCTGGAGATCATGCAATGCCCGTCCTGCACGGGAACGCTCACCGTGCGTGACGAGGCGCCGGCGCTCGTCTGCTCGGATTGCGGACTCCAGTACCCGATTCGCGACGGCATTCCCGTCATGCTGATCGACGAAGCCACCCCCTCCGACCGATGACGATGTTCGATGACATCCTGAGCCTGCCGGAACAACTCCGGTGGGGGATCGGCCATGACATCGCTCCGCTGCGGTCCGACGGGCCGATCGTGTTGCTCGGCATGGGAGGATCGGCGATGGCGGCCACGATCGGGACGCTCGCGTCAACGCCGCGCGCACCGATGATCGTCCACCGTGGCTACGGACTCCCTCAATGGGCGGCCGACGGAAGAGCCTCCGTGCTCGCCGTCTCCTACAGCGGGAACACTGAAGAAGTGCTCTCGGGGGTCGAGCAGGCGATCTCAGCAGATCTCGATCTGGCTGTGATCGCCTCGGGCGGCAGACTCGGAGAGATCGCCGTAGAGCGCAACCTGCCATACGTGGAGGTCCCGGGAGGCCTCCAGCCCCGTGCCGGAGTCGGATACCAAGCCGCGGCCGTGATTGCCATGCTCGGCGCCGGCGGCCACGTCTCGAATCCCGATGCCTCCCTCGATGAAGCTGCCGACGTCGTCGACCGACTGCTCGACGGCGGAAGGGGTGGCGCCGTGCAACTCGGCCGCGATCTCGCTGCCGGTCTCGAAGACAGGATCGCTGTGATCTACGGCGGTCTTGGAATCGGCTCAACAGCGGCGTACCGGTGGAAGACACAGATCAACGAGAACTCCAAGCTTCCCGCCTTCTCGGGGACCGTTCCTGAGATGAACCACAACGAACTCGAAGGATGGCAACCGGGGTCGAGCGGCGCATTCGGATTGATCTACCTCAGGGACTCCGCTGATCACCCCAGAGTGGCTCGTCGATTGGATCTCTCAGGAACGGTGTTATCCGGAAAGGTCCGTCGGGTCGGTGACGTCCATTCGACCGGAGACGGCCCTCTCGCTCGATTCTTCAGCCTCGCCGTCGTTGGGGACATCGCATCCGTTGCGATGGCGGAGGCGACCGGGGTCGACCCGACACCGGTCGAGGCTCTCGAAGCTTTCAAGACCATGCTCGCGAAAGGAACGCTATGAACTACGACATCGCTGATTCATCACTGGCATCCGAAGGACATCGACGGATCGCCTGGGCCGATCGCAGAATGCCGGTCCTCGCTGCGATCCGGGAGCGGTTCGAGGACGAGCGGCCGCTGGAGGGTATCCGGGTCGCCGCCTGCATGCACGTGACGAGCGAGACGGCGACGCTCATGCAAACGCTGCGTGTCGGCGGGGCATCGGTGGTTCTGTGCGCTTCGAACCCCCTGTCGACGCAGGACGACGTGGCCGCGGCTCTCGTCGATGACGGCATCCCCGTGTACGCCGTGCGTGGTGAGGATTCCGACACGTTCTACGAACACATCAACGCGATCCTCGACACCGACCCACACATCGTGTTCGACGATGGGGCGGATACGACAACCGTTCTGCACCGTCAACGGAAGGAGCAGCCGATCCTCGGAGGCCTCGAGGAGACGACGACCGGCGTGCTCCGTCTTCGAGCGATGGCTGCCGAGGGAGTTCTTCGATACCCGGTCGTCGCCGTGAACGACTCCGCAACGAAGCATCTGTTCGACAACCGGCACGGAACCGGACAATCGTCGATCGACGGGATCCTCCGGGCTTCGAACATCCTCTTCGCCGGACGCACCGTGGTCGTCGCTGGCTTCGGTGATTGTGGATGGGGTGTCGCTCGACGCGCAGCAGGCCTTGGGGCCAGTGTCGTCGTCATCGAAGTCGATCCGATTCGGGCGCTCTCGGCGGCCATGGAGGGCTACCGCCTGATGACGGCAGCCGAGGCGGCGCCGATCGGGGATGTCTTCCTCACGGTGACGGGCGACATCCACATCTTCCGACCCGAGCACTTCCTTGTGATGAAGGACAGCGCGATTCTCGCGAACGCCGGGCACTTCGATGTGGAACTCGATCTGATCGGACTTCGCGAGATGGCGGTCGATAGACGCGAGATCCGGGAGAATCTCGAGGAGTTCGAGTTGGAGGATGGGCGCCGGATCATCGTCGTAGCTGAGGGAAGGCTCGTGAATCTCAGTGCAGCCGAGGGTCACCCGGCCGACGTGATGGACATGTCGTTCGCCGATCAGGCACTCGCTGCAGAATGGCTCGTCGACGGCGGCGGCGATCTCCCGCCCGACGTGTACACGTTGCCCCGTGAACTCGACGAGTCCGTCGCGCGGCTCAAGCTGGAAGCGATGGGAGCGTCGCTGGAGACCCTGACAGAAGAACAAGTCCGCTACCTGGCGTCCTGGGAAGAAGGAACGTGATTCAGTAGCGGAGTAGCGGAGTAGCGGAGGCACACGGAGCCTCTACTTCTTGTCCTAGCCACGTCGTACGGTCGGGGGCATGCTCTGTCTTTCTTGCACCATGCCGAGTTCTGGTTCTCTCTGCGCACAGTGTCGGCTTGAACTGCGTCCGGGTCTGGAGGTATCTGTCGGGCCGGGTCTGATCGGCGTGGCCGGCTTCATTCACGAGGGGCCGGCTCGCCGTCTCGTGCACGCACTGAAGTACCGGGCCGTCGTTGCCGCGGCCGAGCCGCTTGCCGACGCGATGGCAGAGAGGATCCCCGGTTCGGCCACCGCTCTCGTGCCCATGCCGAGGGCCGCTCTTCGAGCGTTTCGCCACGGCATCGATCCGGCAGCCGTTCTCGCTGCGGCGGTCGCTCAGCGGACCGGTCTTCCCGTGATCGACGCGATTCGGCCCCGGTTGTGGTGGCGACGACACGCCGGCAGGAGGAGGGATGAACGGTCCGCTGTCCCATTCGCCCCGCTCGGTTCGCTCGTTCCGAGAGGCGCCGCGCTCGTCGACGACGTGCTCACAACTGGAGCTACGGCTCGCGCAGCGGCGGCCGCACTTGAGGGACTTCCGACTCTTGTGCTGGTCGCTACCTGCGCGAGTAGAATGGGGCCAGGAGACAGCCCCCATGGAGGTGCGGTGACGGTTCAACCGTTCAACGGTCCGACCGACCAAGGCACCCTCCGCGCCCGAACGATCAAAGCAGGTCGATTCGACGCGCCCGGAAGAAGCCGGCGGGGCCACTGTCATGATGGAAGGGAGCACGAGTGAACGTTCGGATCCACGGGCGGAACACCGAGATCGCCGACGATGTCCGCGATCTCGCTCATGAGAAAGTCGAGCATGCTGGGAGGATCTTCGACGACGTGACCAATGTCGACGTCGAGTTCTCCGAGAACGGCAATCCGAGGCAGACCGACGGCAGATATCGCGTCGAGATTACCTCAACCGCCGCCGGGCAGATCGTCCGCGTCGAATCGGATGCGTTCGACGCACGGGCGGCCCTCGACACCGCGACCGAGAAATACGAACGGCAACTCAGGAAGCTCAAAGAACGACTCATCCAGCGATCCCGCAAGGCAAGCCACAAGGATCTGAGTCCTCTCGAAGACGCCCCCGTTGTTCGACGCGACCATGACCCCGTCATCGTCAAGAGGAAGCGATTCGCGATGCGGCCCATGGCGGCCGAAGAAGCTGTGCTACAGATGGAGATGCTCGGCCACGACTTCTTCGTCTTCCTCGACGCAGACACGGGCAATCAGTCTGTGATCTACCACCGCAGAGACGGCAACCTAGGAATGATCGAGCCGGAGTGATTGAGTAGCTGGGTAGCGGAGTAGCGGAGTAGCTGAGTAGCGGAGTAGCCGAGTGAGTGCTCACGCTACGAGCGGACGTTGGCCTTCAGTCTGATCAGCATCCGCCTGATTGCGCCGATCTCGTCGAGATACTCATCGGCGACGGCATCAGTGATCAACTCCAGATCCTTGACGAGCAGTAGATGGCTCTCGAGTTCAGCCGCCGAGCCGAGGGCGATCGTCAAGAACCGGCGGAACTCCTTCACAGATTCACGTCCCGCGCCTTCAGCGATGTTCGCGGGAACAGACATTGCCGCTCGTGTGATCTGATCGCCGAGACCGAAGCGGTGGCGTCCGGTGAATCCATCAGCCATTCGATGGACCTCGACAGCAAGACCATGGGACCGTTGCCATACATTGAGTCTTCGAAAGTTCCGCATCCCCCCTTCATACACGAAGAGCACCGTCGGTTCTAGATAGTCGATCCCGCACCTCGAGTCCCGGCTGTCACCATCGACAACGACAAGCGGGGATTCCTCGGCTACTCGGCTACTCCGCTACTCCGCTACTCAGCTACCCAGCTACTCGCCCCGCCCAACAAGCCAACGGGTCCCCGTAGTATTCGTCTCTATGTCCATCTTCTCCAAAGCTCTTCGCATCGGCGAGGGCAAACGCCTCAAGGAACTTGAAGGTCTTGTCACGCGCGTCAACGCTCTCGAAGCGGAGATCGAGCCACTGAGCGACGACGATCTCGTTGCGAAGACCGCTGAATTCCGTAATCGCGTTCGTAACGGCGAACCGGTTGACGATCTCGAGGACGAGGCTTACTCCGTCGTTCGTGAAGCGGCGAAGCGAACGCTCGGTCAGCGTCATTTCGACGTTCAGATCATCGGCGCAGGCACGCTTCATCGTGGGATGATCTCCGAGATGCGCACCGGTGAGGGGAAGACGCTCGTCTCCACGATGCCGTCGTACCTGAACTCACTCGCCGGCAAGGGCGTGCACATCGTCACCGTGAACGACTACCTCGCAGAGCGCGACTCGAACTGGATGGGACAAGTTCTCCGATTCCTCGGCCTCGATGTCGGACTCATCCAGGCCGAGATGATGCCCCAGGAACGCAAGCCGGCATATCGCGCGGACATCACCTACGGAACGAACAACGAATTCGGGTTCGACTACCTCAGGGACAACATGACGATGCGCCCCGAGGATCGCACTCAGCGGGGCCACTTCTTCGCGATCGTCGATGAGGTCGATTCGATCCTCATCGACGAAGCCAGAACACCGCTCATCATCTCCGGAAGGGTCGGAGAGACCGGGAAGTGGTACCGGGATTTCGCTCGCATCGTCGAGCGACTCCGAAGAGACGAGCACTACGAGGTTGATGAGAAGAAGAGACAGGTCATCGTCACCGAGACCGGCGTGACTCAAGTCGAGCAGATCCTCGGCGTCGAGAACATGTACGACCATGCCAACGTCGACTTCATCCACCACCTCGACGTGGCGTTGAAGGCGAAGGGGCTCTATCACCGCGATGTCGACTACCTCATCAAGGGCGGTGACGTCATGATCGTGGATGAGTTCACCGGTCGGGTGCTCGAAGGTCGGCGCTACTCCGAGGGTCTCCACCAGGCGATCGAGGCGAAGGAAGGCGTTCACATCAAGGAGGAGAACCAGACCCTCGCCACGATCACCCTCCAGAACTACTTCCGCATGTACGAGAAGCTCTCGGGGATGACGGGTACCGCTCTCACCGAGGCCGGAGAGTTCAACGGGATCTACGGACTCGAGGTTCTCGACATCCCGACGAACCAGCCGATCGCCCGCCTCGACCAGGCAGACGTCGTCTACCTCGACGAGGATCACAAGTTCGCCGCCCTCGCCGACGACATAGAAGAGCGAAGCCACCGCGGCCAACCCGTTCTCGTCGGAACCATTTCGATCGAGAAGTCCGAACGACTTGCCGGGACGCTGAAGCGCCGGGGCATCAAGCACGAGGTCCTCAACGCGAAGCAGCATGAGCGGGAGGGCCACATCATCGCCCAGGCGGGGCAACTGGGGGCGGTCACGGTCGCGACGAACATGGCGGGACGAGGCGTCGACATCCAGTTGGGTGGGAATCCCGAGGAACTCGCGCGAGCCGAGATGATCCGCAAAGAGATCCCATCGGACGATCCGGGATACGAGGAGGCGCTCGTCGCTTCCATCGGGCGATTCAGGACGGAGACGGAACAGCAGAGGCAGCAGGTTCTCGACGCCGGCGGCTTGTACGTGCTCGGTACCGAGCGCCACGATTCCCGCCGTATCGACAACCAGTTGCGAGGCCGCTCCGGCAGGCAGGGCGATCCGGGGGAATCTCGCTTCTATCTGTCGCTTGAGGACGATCTCATGCGCCGGTTTGCCAACGAACGAGTGGCCTCGATCATGGAGAGATTGCGGATTCC
>JAUXCV010000503.1 GCA_030618675.1 Acidimicrobiia bacterium
ACTCTCGCTCATCGACGAGGAACCGAGCTATGGATACGAGATGGCCGCCAAACTGAAGGAACGTGGCGTGGAGCTTGTGAGCGATGGCAGCATCTACCCGACGCTCTCGCGACTCCAGAGAGCAGGCCTGGTGGAGGCGTACTTCGTCGAAGCCGACGGGAGCGGGCCACCAAGGAAGTACTACCGGATCATCAAGCCGGGAAAGACCCGTCTCCGGGAGTGGTCGGCCGAATGGAAGGATCTCAGCGCCGGAGTATCGGCAATACTGAATGGAGGTGAGCATGACTAGCCACAGCATCGATCAGATCGTCAACGAATGCGCCCGCTACTGGCGGGACACCGGGGTTCCGAGTGAACGCGTCGGAGAGATGCGCGACGAGTTGGCCGATCATCTCACCGAAGCGACCGCCGCCGGCCAGTCGGTCGACAGTGTTGTCGGCACCGACCTCGCTGTGTTCGCAGAGGCATGGGCCGCCGCGTATCGTGGCTCCGCACGGGTGAACAGGCATGAAGACGAACGGACCCGGTCCAGTGCACTCTGGATCTGGCTCACCATCGGGTTGCTCGGCATTGCGTTTGCCGCCGTGGCGATCCTCGCACCGAAGGGAGCAGACGTGGACGCTGAACAATGGAGATGGATCTGGATCGGCGCAACAGTGGTCCTCGCAGTTGGAGAACTCCTCACCGTTGGGTTCTTCCTCCTCCCCTTTGCCGTCGGGGCGGCCGCCGCAGCGATCCTCGCCTTCATGGGCGTATCGGTGCCAATTCAACTCGTCACGTTCGTCGTGATCTCCGTCATCTTCCTGGCAGTGCTCCAACGGTTCGCCAAGAGCGAGCAGGAGTCCGACGTTTCCGCCCAGGCCGGTGGGGAACGGTACGTCGGCAGGAGTGCGATCGTCCTCGAGCCGGTCGGTCACTTCGACACGAGTGGCATGGTCAAGATGGGGACGGAGGAGTGGCGCGCAACCGTCGACTCGGACATCGAGATCCCGAAGGGGGCCGTAGTGAGAATCACCGAGGTGAGAGGCACCCGTTTCGTCGTCGAACCCATCCCGCCGACCACCGACTAGATATGCACAGCAGAAGCAAACCGTCCGACAGAAAGGGAAAGCAATGACTGCAGCAGCAGTAGTAGTCCTGGCCTTCATCCTGCTCCTCGTGATCTACGTGGCACTCGCCATCAAGATCGTCCAGCAGCACGAACAGGGCCTGGTCGAACGATTCGGCCGGTACCGCAAGACCGTGGGCCCGGGTTTCCACATGATCGTTCCGTTCATCGAGAAGATGAAGAAGGTCGACATGCGGGAGCAGGTCGTCGATGTTCCGCCGCAAGAAGTCATCACGAAGGACAACGTGGTCGTCACCGTCGACGCTGTCGTCTACTACCAGGCGACCGACCCGATGAAGCTGAAGTACAACGTGGCGAACTTCATTCTGGCCGCCACGAAGCTGGCGCAAACGAACCTTCGTAACGTCATCGGAGACATGGATCTCGATTCGGCACTGACGTCTCGCGAGATCATCAACACCGAGCTTCGCACGATCCTCGACGAAGCGACCGATGTTTGGGGCACG
>JAUXCV010000330.1 GCA_030618675.1 Acidimicrobiia bacterium
CGCTCCGGCAGGCAGGGCGATCCGGGGGAATCTCGCTTCTATCTGTCGCTTGAGGACGATCTCATGCGCCGGTTTGCCAACGAACGAGTGGCCTCGATCATGGAGAGATTGCGGATTCCGCCGGATGTCCCGATCGAGCACAAGATGGTGACGAAGGCGATAGAGCGCGCTCAGACGCAGGTCGAGGCGCAGAACTTCGAGATCCGCAAGAACGTGCTCAAGTACGACGAGGTGATGAACACTCAGCGCCAGATCATCTACAAGTGGAGGAACCAGATCCTCGACGGCGAGGGCACCGGTGAGTTGCTCGCAGAATGGCGCGGCGAGGTCATCGAGTTCGAGGTCGAGGAGATGACGGCCGGCGTCGACGCTTCTGAATGGGATTGGGCCGACCTAGAGGTCCGGATGAAGGCCCTCTACGAGGCGACGATCAGTAGGGCGTCGTTCAACGAACCGGACACCCTCACGTCTGATGAGATCATCGACACGTATGTGGCCGACGCCGACGCCGTGTACGCGGCCCGGCAGGCGCAGTTCGGCGACACCGTCATGCGTCAACTCGAGCGCACCGTCACGCTCTCGGTCATCGACAACAAGTGGAGAGAGCATCTCGCGGAGATGGACTATCTCCGCTCCGGGATCGGCCTGCGAGCGATGGGCCAGAAAGACCCACTCGTCGAGTACCAGCGCGAAGGCTTCAACTTCTTCGAAGAACTGGTCGATGCCGTCAAGCACGACGCCATTCGCTACATGTTCCACGTCGACGTGGTGCAGCAGCAGGAGGCGCCGAGGGCGCAAGTCACCACCTCATCGGCGAAGTCGGTTCAGCAACTCAAGCAGAAGCAGGTTGTTCGAAAGGGCGAGAAGGTGGGGCGGAACGCTCCGTGCCCGTGCGGGTCGGGGAAGAAGTACAAACGTTGTCACGGTGCTGTAGGGGCCGAACCTCTGGCGTAGGCGACGGTATGCTCGGTTCCATGGAACTGAAGAGCACCCTGGCCAAAGCAGCAGACGTCCTCAACCCCCTGCTCTCCTCACCCGGCGGTCCTCTCGAGAGCATGGCGATGGCAACGTCGTTCGAGCCCTCCCTGATGCCGCGGACGTCGATGCAGCAGGGGATCATGATGGGACTGGCCGGTCTCACCGCTCGCAGTCTCGTAGCGATCGTTGAACAGGGAACGAGACGGGTCACGCCGACATCCTCCGGTCTCTCGGCGAAGCTTGCCATCCGGGGTGCGGTCGGTGCCGTCGGGGCAGGCCTATCGATGATCCCTCGGCGACCGGGGGAGTCGCTGTGGCGATCCGGCGTTCGGAGCGGTGGACGGACGCTCGTAGCAGTGGCGATCTCCGGGGCGTTGTATGACGCCGGCGGTTCCGCCGTTGCAGGGAACCGCCATGATGCGATCCTCCGTCCCGTCCTCGCCTCAGCAGCTATCACCGCCGGGATGGTGGCCCTGGCGGGGAAGAATCTCAAGGAGCGCAAGCAGGTCATCAAGCGTTGGCCGGTCGAGCAGAAGAACGAACTCCCGATGGCGCTCGGGATCGGCTGGGCCACGTACGCTGCCGGATCGGGACTCGGTAGGGGGTACCTCGCCTCACGCGATGGACTCGTGCGCTATCTCGGACCCGGACCCACCAAGCGGGTGATCGGTGGTCTCGCCAACGCGGCTATCTGGGCAGGCGGCGCCGTCACGCTCTACAACGTCGGTGTCGGCTACATCGGCCGGTCGAACGAGAAAGTCGAACCGGCGTATGCGATGCCCCCGCTGTCGCCGCTGGTCTCGGGGAGCAAGGAGAGCACGTCGCCGTTCGAGGATCTGGGCCTGCAGGGTCGGCGCTTTGTGACGGATGTGGTTTCACCCGAACTGATCGAGGAGGTCCTTGGAGAGCCGGCCAAAGGGACCCCGATCCGTGTCTTCATCGGATACAACTCTGAACCCATGTACTCGATGGGCCGAACAGAGATGGCGATGGCCGAACTCGAGCGAACCGGCGCTTTCGATCGATCCAACCTTCTCCTTGTCTCTCCGACGGGTACCGGATGGGTCGATCAGACCATGATCGAAAGCGCGGAGTTCCTCGCCAAGGGCGATATCGCGACCTGTCTCATCCAGTACGGGCGGTTCCCATCGTTCCTCTCGGTGCAGAAGGTCGCGCTCGGTCGCCACCAGTTCCGAGCTCTTCTCTGGAGTGTGCGTCAACGTCTCGCTGAACGGCCACCGGAGCAGCGGCCGAAGATCTTCGTCTTCGGTGAGAGTCTCGGAGCCTGGGCGAGTTCAGATGTCCTCATGTACCAGGGGATCGACGGGTTCGATCACTACGGGATCGACAAGGCTCTGTGGGTCGGTCTTCCCGGGCTCGCGAAGTGGTCTCGCAACGGCATGGCCGCCGGTGGATCGAGCCTCGTGCCGGAAGGGTCTGTCGGTGTGTTCGACAACCCGGACGAGATAGAGGCATTGAGTGCCGAGCAACAGGACGATCTCCGGGCGACGATCCTGAGCCACGACAACGACCCGATCGCCGTGCTCTCGACGGATCTGATGGTCCGCAAGCCGGACTGGCTCGACGGTGCTCCGGGTCGGGGAGTTCCGGAGGACAT
>JAUXCV010000494.1 GCA_030618675.1 Acidimicrobiia bacterium
GGCGGCTGGCCGGCCGGGTGGTCCGGCTCACGGGCCGCATCACATGATGCGTACCGACGAACCATCGTCGTCCTGGAGGTTCTAGGATTGAGAGCCATGTCGTTCGATCTCGAAACCCACTTCGGTCACGCCGCTGCCTGGCCCCACGGTGAGGATCGTGAGCATCCTCTGGTCATCGCCATCGCCGGTGGTTCCGGTTCCGGGAAGACGACGATCGCCCAGAGCGTCGTGGACATCGTGGGCTCCGAGGTCGTTGCCCGGCTTCCGCACGATGCCTACTACCGCCGGCAAGCGCACCTTTCCTACGAAGAGCGCACGAAGATCAACTACGACCATCCAGATTCCCTCGAGAACGAACTGTTCGTTGAACACATCAACACGCTCCGTGCGGGCCGGGCTATCGAGCGTCCGGTGTACGACTTCTCCACCCATACGCGGGCACCGGAGACGGTCCACGTCGAGCCTGAGCCGGTGATCCTCGTCGAGGGGATCCTCGTGCTCGCCGAGCCGGAGATCCGGGAGCAGATGGATCTCCGGATCTACATCGACACGGATTCCGACCTCCGACTGATGCGTCGCCTCCAGCGCGATATCGTCGAGCGTGGACGGACCGTCGATGCAGTCCTCGAGCAGTACGAGACAACCGTGCGGCCGATGCACCTCCAGTTCGTCGAACCGTCGAAACGCTACGCCGACATCATCGTCCCCGAGGGCTACAACCCGGGTGTGATCGGCACCGTCACAGCAATGATTCGTCACTTCCTGACAGAGCGGGGTTCGACCGTCTGAGCGCCTCGTCGACGAGGGGAATCGCAGCATCCGCGTACAGCGCATGGCCCTCGGCCGATGCGTGGAAGAGGTCTCCGGCCCAGATGGCGGGATCGGTCTCGAACGGCTCGAACTCGGCGCCCCACGCTCTGGACTTCGGAACGTCATGGCGATGGGCGACGCGGCCGATGGCATGGTCGACGGCGCGAGCGCGCACCCGCACGACGCCTCTGGCCATCGCGGGGAGTCGAGGGATCGTCCCGAGGTCGCCGACGCCGCACACAGCGACGGCCGGGAAGGCCGTTACGAGGGGCCGAAGTATCTCGTCGTAGGTGGATTCGAATCGGTTGATCGGCGTTCCTCGAAGAGCGTCGTTGCCCCCAACGCAAACGACGGCGATGTCGCCTCCTGCGACGATCGCTTGATGCATCTGTTCGTTGCGCACGTCTGTGACCTTCGCTCCTCCGACGGCGACGGAGATGAGTTCAACGTGATAGCGGTTCGAGAAGAAGAGGGCGGTTCGTCGCGCCCAGCAGGCGTCCAGGGGGACTACACCGGGTGCGGTGACGGTGCTGTCACCGAGGACGACCATTCGGAGCAGGGGGAGGGAGGCGTCTCCGAAGAAACCAGAGGGATCCTGATCGGTGAAGCTCTCGAGGTCCGGGCGTTGGATGGTTTGGACCATCTGCGCGGTGAGTACGCCGCCGATGGCCAGCGGTCGTTTCGCCACGCTCCAGAGTCTGTTGGTCATGCCCGCAGGCTACCGCGAGCCACGGCGCATCCAGTCCGCGGGCTATGGCACGAATGGCCGCCGACGTGTTCAGGCTGGGTCAGGGCTTGGCGCGGAAGTAGGATCGCGGGCCGTAG
>JAUXCV010000432.1 GCA_030618675.1 Acidimicrobiia bacterium
CCATCCTTGAGACGGTGGAGAGCGAGGTTGGCATCGGCGAGGGGGTAGACGTCGGGCACGGTCTGGATCGGGATCCCGGCGGCGAGGTCGAGGAACTCCCGGGCATCCTCGAGAGTGAAGTTCGCGACGCTGCGGATCTGACGCTCACCCCAAAGAAGGTCGTATCCGAACTCGGGGATCCGGTCGAGGTGGATGGCATTGATCGCAACGGTGCCGCCGCGAGCGACGGATTTCAGCGCCTCCACGACGACGTAGCCGGCCGGGGCGAACGTGACCGCCGCATCGAGCGCAACCGGAGGCCGATCGTGATACGAGCCGGTCCAGGCGGCGCCCATCTCGATCGCACGCTGTTGCTCGACCGGCGATCGCGTCGCGACGAAGACGTCGCACCCCCAGTGGGTGGCAACCTGCATCGCCAGAAGGGCCGAGGCACCGAACCCATAGAGGCCCAGTCGCCCGCCGGGCCGGATGCCGGAGATCTTCAACGACCGGTATCCGATGATGCCACCGCACAACAGGGGCGCTGCATCGACGTCGGAGAACGATGACGGTATCCGCAGGGCGTAGTCGGAACGAACGGTGATCTGCTCTGCGTAGCCGCCGTCCTGATCCCACCCGGCGAAGACCGCATCGGCGCACAGGTTCTCCCGCCCGGTCCGGCAGTACTCGCACGATCCGCATGCACCGGCCAGCCAGGCGACGCCGGCCCTCTCCCCCACTGCCCAATCCGATACCCCTGCCCCAACCCGCAGCACGCGACCGACGACCTGGTGTCCGGGGACGATGGGCAGAGTGCGAGCAGCGAGGTCGCCCTCGACGATCTGGAGGTCGGTGCGGCAGACACCGCATGCGGCGACACCGATGGCGATCTCTCCCGGACCCGGTTCGAGATCGTCAACTTCGGTCATTTTGAGAGGCCATCCGGTGATCGGACCCGGTCGTTCGAGAAGCTGTCGGTACATGGTTCCTCCGTGCTTCGGACCATGCCATGAACCCGCCTCCATGGCAAGGGCCCCAATGCCCGATTTCGAAGGAACTGCGAGGAATTCCGATGTCGCACCAGTTCAGTTACCGTTCCCGTCGATGCGACTAGGAATACCACTCGAAACTGCTGATCACGAGCGTCGTATCGCCGCCGTTCCCGCCGCCGTCAAGGTGTACACCGGATGGGGTTGGGACGTGCGCGTGGAGACCGGAGCGGGCAAGTCCGCCGGTTTCCCCGATGAGGCGCTCGTCGAGGCAGGAGCAACGATCGTCGCCGATTCGGCGACGGCACACGACGCCGATCTCGTTCTCAGGGTCGGCCCGCCCACGATCGATCAGATCGGGCTGATACCGGAAGGCGCGGTGCTCGCCGGGTTCATCGACCCGTTCGTGGCGACGGACCTCGTCGAGGCGCTGGCGGCGCGCAACGTGACAACGCTCGCCGTCGAAGCGGTCCCGCGCACGACGCTGGCTCAGTCCATGGACGCCCTGTCGTCCCAGGCCAACGTTGCCGGATACGCCGCCGTGTTGCTGGCCACATCCGAATCCCCCAAGTTCCCCTCGATGCTCGTCACCGCCGCAGGAACGATCCCGCCCGCGCGTTCGCTCGTGCTCGGCGTCGGCGTCGCCGGCCTCCAGGCGATCGCGACCTTCAATCGGCTCGGCACCATCGTCTACGCGTACGACATCCGCCCCGAGACCAAGGAGCAGGTCGAGAGCCTCGGCGCCAAGTTCGTCGCTGCCCCCACCCAGGAGATGGATGAGGGCGGCTACGCCAAAGAGGTCGACGCGGAGACCGCGGCCAAGCAGCAGGAGACGCTCGCGAAGTTCGTCGCTGAATCCGATCTGATCGTGACCACAGCGCAGATCCCCGGCCGTCCCGCACCGCTTCTGATCACAGCCGACATGGTCGCTGCGATGCATCCCGGAGCGGTGATCGTCGACATGGCGGCGTC
>JAUXCV010000078.1 GCA_030618675.1 Acidimicrobiia bacterium
CCCGGCGGCATCGTTGGATTCGACTGGATCATCGTTGGTCTCGGTGTCGTGGCCGATATCGCTTCCTACTCGACAAGCGCCTACGGCAACCGCGAACGGTACATGGAGGTCTGAATCGCTTGAAGTCGGTGGCCCAGCAACCAGGGAACTCCCTCTGGTTGCCACCGGTCTTGTGCCGACCCCGGGTTCAGATTCGCACCGTCTCTGTAGCCCGTGTGGTCCGTGTCGAGACCGATCTTCTCGAACTGAGCGCGCGCCGGTAGGCGGAGAATCTGCGATCTGTGGGCTGGCGAAGCACCTATAGGCGGCTGCGAACCCCATTAGGGTTCGCAGTGGTGTTGGTGACCGGCCTAGAGTTCGAATTGTCGTTGGACGAAGGCGGAGAGCCAGTCGATCTCGTCTTCCGAGTGGCCATTGAGTCGCCCATCGACAAACGCATCGAACACTGAGACTCCTGTTTCGATCGCCGCTCTCCCGGCATCGGCGAAACACGCAGCAACACACGACGGTCACTCCCTGTCCGCTTCCGAATGATGAGACCCTCAGTTTCGAGGCGCCGCAGGCTCCCAGTGACACCTGCCAACGTGGCGTAGGTGAGGCCCGTGAGTTGCGTCGGGCGCGCTCACCGACGCGCTCACTTCCGAGGATTCGGAGAATCAAGCGCACTAACATCTCCGACGTGACCACGGGAACTGCGAGCGAGAAACCGACGGGCCGCAAGGGCGGGTGGTGGACGAACCACACGTCCGTTTCGACGCGCCTTGCGATCGCGGTCCTCCTGGTCAGCATCGTGTCTGTCGTCGGTTTCCTCGTCGTGGCGGTAGCCGGCTCAGGGAGCGACGGGGTGGAACTCCTTCACGACCGCCTGATCACGGTCGCGGGCGATCGCGCAGCGGAACTCACTTCCTACCTCAACCGCGTGGATTCCGAACTCGAAGCACTGGGCTCCGGCCGGATGATCATCGACGGCGTGCAGGAATTCAGCCGCGCCTACGACGAGTTGGCAGACCTGAACCTGGATGATCTCGTTGACGAGCGAGCCGATCTGGGCGCGTTCTATCTCGACGAATACGTTCCGCTGCTCCGGGAGGTCCGCGGTGGCCCCGTCGACCTGGCAGAGGTCTCAGATGGTTTGGGCAGCGCCGCGGTCTATCTCCAGACGGCCTACCTCGCTCGAAACCCCCTGGCGATCGGGGAGAAGCGGATGCTGTCCGATGGGCAGGATGGGAGCGCCTGGACAGAGGTTCACAAGAATCTTCACCCGATCCTCCGTGCCGACGTCGACCGGTTGGGATTCACCGATCTCTATCTCATCGAACCGGAGACTCGTTCCATCGTCTATTCGACCAACAAGGAGATCGATTTCGGGACCAGCCTCGACAGCGGACCTCACAGTGGAACCTCTCTCGCTGGACTCGTCGTGAACACGGCGGCGTCGGGTCAACCCGGGACGGTGATCGGTGTCGACTTCACCTCGTATGGTCCGGCATTCGACACACCGACGGCTTTCGCTGCTACCCCTCTCTTCGATGGTGATCAGTTGGTCGGAGTACTCGCCGTGAGCCTCTCGAGCGACGTCATCGACGCCATCATGACGCGGGATTGGAGAGGGGATCGACTCGGAGAGACCGGAGAGGTCTATCTCGTGGGAGAAGACGCCCGAATGCGGTCGAACGCCAGGGCTTTCGTCGAAGAACCCGCGCTCTATCTCGCTCGCGTCGACGAACTCGGGCGTGCCAGTGCCGAGGAACAGCACCAGATGGCGGCTCTCGACACCACGGTTCTCTTCCAGGATGTTGACGGCAAAGCCGTCCGGGAGGCGTTCCAGGGCAAGCGGGGGCTGATCTCGAACACCAACTACCTCGGCGAAGAGGTTTACACCGCTTATCAACCGGTGGGTTCCGGGGCATTCTCATGGGTCATCCTTGCCGAACAGCTTCGATCCGAGGTCGATGCCTCGGTCAACGACTACGTGCAAGACAATCTTGCGCTTGTGACGGTCCTCCTCGTCATCCTGACCTTCCTCGCCGTCGCCTGGGCCGGTTCATTCGTGAAGCCACTCCGGACGATCAGCGCCGCGTTGCAGCAGATCCGAGAGGGCAGTGACGACACGCACGTGCCATCCGGCGGAGCGAAGGAGTTCCGCGTGTTGTCGGGTCACCTCAACACGATGGTTGGGAACCTTTCCGGCCGAAAGCAGGACGTGTCCGACGCTCTGGACACGAAGGTCGGGATCCTCCGAACGCTGCTCCCGGAAACGATCGCTGATGCCGTCGTCGATGGTGATCGCAGGCTTGTGGAAACCGTTCCCCATGCCACCGTCGTGGTCTTCGTCGTAGACGGCCTCGCCGAGTTGTTCCGTACCCGCGACGCCGATGCGAATCGCACCCTGATGAACTCGATCGTGGACGCTGCGGATGACCTCGCCGACGCCGGCGGTCTCGAACGAATCAAGGTGATGGGCGATACCTACTACGCGGTCTGTGGGACCGGGATGCCCTATCTCGACCACGCCCCGCGAGCGATCCGATTCGCACAGCAGATCCGGGACGAGGTCCGGCACCTCGCTGACGGTGGCTCGCTCAATGTCGCCGTGACTGCCGGGATCCAGAGCGGACCGGTCACCGTCGGGCTGATCGGCGACTCTCGCCTCATCTACGACCTGTGGGGGGACACGGTCGAGCAGGCCTACGCTCTGGCCCGTGTCGGTAGCAGGGGTGAGATCCTCGTCACAGACGCCGTTCGAGACCGACTGCCGCCTGACGCCGATCTGGTGCCGTTCGACTCAGGCATGACATCGGCCTGGAAGCTGGGCACCGCTGGGGAGAATGCGGGCACCGAGTCATGAGCGATCTCCTCGGCATCAGCTTCGTCCAACTGCTCGCGATCATGAGCCTCATCCTTGTGCTACCGACCCTCATCATCGTCGCCGGCGAGGTTGAGGAGCGGCTCCGAGTTCGCGGATCGCTGTTGGAGAAGCCGGTAGCGCTCGTCAGAAACTGGCTGCTCCCGCTTGCAGCCGCCTGGGGCCTTGTCGTTGTCGTGGTCGGCCTCGACACGAACAGCCTTCTCGCTCGTCTCCTCGCAACCGGATTGCTGGTTGTACTGACGGTGGCAGTTCTCCAGATCCTTCGCTACCTCGTCGATGAGAAACGAGGGCGATCCAAGATCCCCGGCGCCCGGAACGTTCCCCAGCTCCTCATGATGGTGCCGCGACTCTTGATCACCCTCGTGGCCGGATGGTTCCTTTTCACGGCCGTGTGGAATGTTGATCTCTCCGGTCTCTTCGCTGCGCTCGGGGTCACCTCGCTCGTGGTCTCGCTCGCATTGCAGGACACGCTGAGCGGCCTCGCATCGGGATTCCTCATCCTCGGCGATCGCCCCTTCAGCCCGGGAGATTGGATCGAGTTCGGCGGCACGGAAGGTCGCGTCGTCGACACGAATTGGCGGTCATCACGGATCCGGAATCGCAACGGGGATCTGATCATCGTGCCGAACAGCACGCTGTCCAGTGCCACGATCGTGAACTTCGATGAGCCGGCACGCCTTCACCGGGTCGTGGTCTCGTTGCAGGTCGCATACTCGAATCCCCCTTCCAATGCGATCGCCATGCTCCTGGCTGCAGCGCGCGCCACGGAAGGGGTCCTCGAGGACCCGCCGCCACAGGTGCGTGTGACGCAGATCGACGATCCGCTCATGGGCTACGACGTCCAGATGTGGATCGATGACTACACGATCGCACCACGCGTGAAGAGCGAATTCGGCGCTCTCGTCTGGTACCAGTCACACCGCATGGGCGTGCCACTCCCGAGTCCCGCGTACGATCTCTTCCACCACGATCCGATCCAGGAAGCGATCGACGACACGCTCTCGGTCGACGAACTCGCGGAACGCATCAGACGTGCCCCTATGTTCTCGGGATTGGACGACCTCGACCTTCGACAGTTGGCCGAAGCGGCTCATCCCGACCGGTTCCGCCGCGGCGAGATCATGCTCGCTCCCGGTGTCGTGAATCGCGACATCTACGTGCTGTGGCAGGGTCGCGCCCAGATCTTCGCTCCCGATCGACCCGACTCGTTCATAGGCCTCTCGGATGGAGACATCTTCGGTATTGTGGGCCGATCCAGCCGCAAGCAGGCACCGCCAGAGATCCTTGCATTGACCGACTGCGAGGTCATCCGAATCGACGCTGAGGCGGCGGGTGCCGTGGCGAGTCGAAACACGGAGTTGACCGAACACCTCGATCAGCTCATGATCTCCCGAGCCCGCCGACTCAATCCACTTCCGGATGACGTTCGCATCGTGACACCTGAAGCGCTTGGCTTCTTCGGTGCTGCAACGCCCGCCCCCAACGGGAGTATCGACGAGGCAGATGGCGGCGAACGTGACGCAGGAGCGCCGACATGACAACTCAGGAGACCCGACCGGCTCAGACCTCTCCGCGCAGCCGGAGAGCCCGCACCGACGTCGCGATCGTGATGACGGTTGCCGTCCTCGTCTCGGTGTTGGTCGTCGGTGCCTACAACGTCTGGACGGCAGGCGAGTTCCTGAAGACCACGGTGGAGTCGCAACTGATTGGAATCGGCGAGTCGCGGATGGCTCGCATCGAGAGCGGCCTGGATTCGCTGGAAGCGACCGCTGCCTCGATCGCGTCCGGTACCGGTCTCGCTGAAGCGCTTGCCGATCTCAGCAGCGGCTTCCAGTCACTCGATCAGCCCCTGTCGTCCGATGAGGTTGAGGAACTGAAGACGCTCTATGGGGCCGGCATAGCGGAGGTTGTGCCTCCCGGTTATGAGGTTCCGCCGGTCGATGCCATCTTCCCATCATCGGAGCGAGCCCAGTACCTTCAGTATCACTACATCGCTGCGAATTCGTTCGAGGATCGATCCAATCTCGACGACCCCGGCGACGGCTCGGAGTACAGCGTTGCGCATGCGACCCATCACCCGGTCCTGCGCTCGATGGCAGGCGCTCTCGGAATCGGGGATCTTCTAGTCATCGACGCGAAAACGTCAACTGTCGTGTACTCGGTCGATAAGAACATCGACTTCGCCACGAATCTCGCTGCCGGCCCCTACAGCGAGAGCGCGTTAGCCGATGCGGTGCTCGACCAGCTTCGGTTCGCGGCTGCCGGCGAGGCGGTCCTCGTGGATTTCGAGCCGTACGTTCCATCCGGTCTCAAGCCGACCGCCTTCATGGCGGCCGCGATTCGTAACGAAGGACGCGTAATCGGCGCGGTGGCATTCGAGATTCCCAATGAGCTCCTCGTCGAAATGACGACTGCGGGTATGGACTGGGAGGGAACCGGACTCGGTGAAACGGGTGAGGTCTACATCGTTGGCGAGGATCTGCTCATGCGTTCGGACTCGAGGCTATGGCTCGAGGACTCCGATCGGTACGTGGAGGACGCAAGCGATGCAGGATACGGAGAGACGATCCTCGCGGCGATCGAAGGGTTCGACACAACGGTGCTCATCCAACCCGTTGACACCGAAGCGGTCGCTGCAGCGTTGACCGGAAGCGACTATGCCGGTGTCACGACCAACTATCTCGAACAGGACACATTCACGGTGGCCGCGCCGCTCGAGATCAGCGGTCTTCAGTGGGTCGCTGTGGCCGAGGTCACGACAGCCGAGGCATACGGTCCGATGCGGTCGCACCACATCACGCTTCTCATCTTCGTCGCGATCCTGATTCCCCTCGTGATCGCATTCGCCTTCCTCATATCGAAGCGGATACTCCGACCGATCGACCCGCTCGTCGAGGCTGCGGACCTGATAGGCCGAGGTCACCTCGACACTGAGATCGCAGTCTTGTCCAACGATGAGTTTGGTGATCTCGCTTCGAAACTCGACGGCGTTGTGAGGGCTCTGCGAGAACAGGCGGCCGACTTGAGGCAGGCAGAGGCTGATACCACGGAGATGCTGCTCGCAGTGCTGCCGGAGCGGATGGTCGAGCAGTTCCGAAGCGGTAACCGCGATTTCGCCGAGGCGGTGCACAATGCAACGTTGATAGCGATCTCCGTTGACGAACCTGACGTCGTTCAGGCGAGCGAACGAGAGGCGATCGCAGATCACACCGTTGCGATCTCCTCCGGGATCGCCGCCATCGCGAAACAATATGGTGTCGAACAGGCCGCGTCAACGGCGACGCAGTACCTGGCCGTGGCCGGCTTGGCCGTCGACGATGACGAGGCCGGCCGTGCCGTCAAGTACGCCACCGCCGTGAGGGATTGGCTGGAGAAGGCTGCCGGTGCCGCAGGAGTGGCGATGACTACGCATATCGGCCTGTCTGCCGGTGACGTGGTCGCCGGCGTATTGGGAACCGACCGGGTTGCGTACAACGTCTGGGGTGATCCCAGTCGCAACGCCGTTTCCCTGGCTGCGGTGGCGGAGACGGGCCAGATCCTGGTCGATCCGGTAGTTGCCGCCCACGTTGGAGACGAGTGGGCCGTGGAGCCGGTCCTGGGACTGGTCAACCTGGACGGCAGCCAACTCGACGGCTGGCGCGTCGTGGGGCGGAAGGCAGACCTCGACATGTCAGACACACCGCCGGACGCTACCTGATCCGACGAGCGTGGTTCCCCGGGGTTGCGCTCCCCAGTCGATGGTGTGATCCCAGGTCACACCGACCGCTCTCGCCAACCATGAGAACCCCGTAACCCTTGTGGCTACGGGGTTTCGTCTCGTCGGGCTGGCCGGATTTGAACCGGCGACCTCGTGACCCCCAGTCACGCGCGCTGCCATGCTGCGCCACAGCCCGGACTACGGCATCCTACCCTCGGCTTCGACGAAGCCTCCCGAGGAGGGTTGCCTATTCTTCGATTTCGATCTCTTCGACGGCAATCGCAGCCACGTCGGGGATGCCGTCACCGTCCAGATCCACTGCAACAACCTCGGCCACCACGGCCTCGACGTGATCGAGGGATCCGTCACCGTCCAGATCGATACCGGTCGCTTCGACCACGACCGTCTCTGCAACGTCCGGGAGGCCGTCCCCTGTCGTGTCGTAGGCAACCGTCGTTGTTTCGGTGATCTCGATCGAGTCGGGCGTCCCGTCACCGTCGAGATCCATGACTACCTGCTCGGTCACCACTCGGGTGCCGACGTCCGGTACGCCGTCGCCATCCACGTCGACAACGGCCTCGGCGATCGTCGTCGTCTCGATGATGTCGGGAACTCCGTCTCCGTCGACATCGATCTCGCGCACCTCGGTGCTGGTTACTGCGACTCCGTCGGCGATCCCGTC
>JAUXCV010000038.1 GCA_030618675.1 Acidimicrobiia bacterium
AATCCGGTCATCCACAACATTCGGTTATAGCTCCTCTGCTACTCCGCTACTCCGCTACTGATCTACTGATCTACTGTCGAGCTACTTCACCCACTGGGATCCGAACGGATCAACGGCTCCCGCTCTGTAGACACCGACGAGGCTTCCCGACCCATCCACCACGGGGATCGTCATGCCGTCGGTGTCATCGACGAGATCCCGGGCGTATGCGATCGTCTCCTCTGGAGCGAGGAATGCCGCCTCACCCGCCAGAGCGCCGAGCTCCGCATCGAGATCGGCCGCGCCGAGGGTTGCAGCCGGGACCACACCCAGGAGGGTGCTCTCAGCCGCTACGACGACATCCCCGGTGCCGACGGCCAAAGCGTCGGCTACACGCATGTGGGGTCCAAAGGCGGTTGGTGGCCCCATCACCTGATACACCCGAGCCGGAGCCGCTTTCACGACGATGGTCCCACCCGACGCTTTGTGCTTGATCCGTGCTCCCGGCCCGAAGAACTGGCGTTGGAACCACGACCCACCGGGCGCTCCGACGACGAGCAACGTGCCCGCAGGAAGGGCCCGCACCATCGCCTCCGGACTAGCCGCGCTCACCGTTTCGATGTTCAGATCGGGGAACTGATCGTCGAGATCCTGCACGATCCGAACTGCTGCCGGCGTCGGCTCGGAACTGCCGTGAGCGTAGACGGCTCGGGCAGGCACTCCGAGACCACGCCCGATCCTCCTTGCCACGCCGGCCGCGAGAGATGAGTGAGGACCGCTCCCGACCGCGGCCACGACACCGGCGGTCTCGTCGGCGGAGAATCCGCTGGGGACCGCAACGCTGCACAGATCGAACGAACTCAGGCGCCGACTCACGATCAGACCGGCGCCGGTGCGAATGCACGTGGCTGCAGGGTCCGAGTCCACCTGGATCGCGGCATCGCCCGAGATCACCTCAGCGAGCTCACGACACCCGGACCCCCTCGTCCATACGACAGGCGGTCCACTCGTGGGTTGTCGGTCGATTGGCAAGTGGCTACCGCCTTCGTAGTCCGTAGTCCGTAGTCAGTAGTCCGTAGTCCGTAGTCAGTGAAGAATTCCTCTCTTGCTCAAAGCTCAAAGCTCTCCTTCCTCAGCTACTCCGCTACTCCGCTACTTCTACGCTGTCCCCTACTAACTCAAGTATCTATTCGTAATCGGGAGCCGACGATCGCGACCGAATCCCTTGCTCGTGATCTTCACGCCCGGCGGAGCTTGGCGCCGCTTGTACTCGTTGATATCGACCATCCGGGCGATCCGGCACACCAGGTCTCGGTCGAACCCGACTGCCGCGATCTCATCGACTGTTCGATCCTGCTCAATGTACTGCTCGAGCACAGCATCGAGCACGTCATACGGTGGCAGCGAATCCGTGTCGAGCTGGTCCGGCCGGAGTTCCGCAGAAGGGGCCTTCTCGATGATCGCCGAAGGAATCGCCTCGTGCTCACGGTTCCGCCATCGCGCAAGGCGATACACGAGAGTCTTGTACACGTCTTTGAGGACGGTGAAGCCACCGGCCATGTCACCGTAGAGCGTGGCGTATCCGACCGCCATCTCCGACTTGTTCCCTGTAGCGACAACCATGCCCCCGAACTTGTTCGAGACGGCCATCAGGATCGTTCCCCTGATGCGGGCTTGGAGGTTCTCCTCCGCCACGTCGGGCGCTGTACCGCCGAAGAGAGGGTCGAGAGTTGCGACGAACGACTTGAACGTGGCCTCAATCGGAATGACGTCGAACCGACAAGCGAGGTTCGCCGCCAACGCCTCGGAATCCGTAACCGACCCCTCGGATGAGTAGCGGGTCGGCATCGTGATCGTGTGAACCGCATCGGGACCGAGAGCATCGACAGCGATCGTTGCAGCGAGCGCAGAATCGATACCTCCGGACGACCCGATGACGACGCCGGCGAAACCGTTCTTCTTCACGTAGCCCCGGAGACCGGTGACGAGCGCTTCGTAGATCTCTGCTTCGCCCGTCAGTCGCGGCGGGACCACCGGCCCGCGAAGAGGAGTCCGGTTGTCCCTCTTCTCCACGACCGGAATCGGTGGCGTGCCGGGAGCGCGCCCGGCGGGGAGCGGCAGATCGACAACGAACAGTTCCTCGGCGAACTGTGCAGCCCGATACACGAGCGACCCGTCGGCGTCGAAGACCATCGAATCACCATCGAAAACCAACTCGTCCTGACCACCGACACAATTGACGTAGACCACGGCCGCGCCGCTCCGGATCGCTTCAGAGCGAAGCAACGCTGCTCGCTCCTCTCCTTTCCCGATGCGGAACGGAGAGCCGTTCAGATTGAGCAACAGCCGGGCCCCGGCGGCCGCCTGATGAGCCGGAGGACCGCTGGGCGACCAGATGTCTTCGCAGATCGACACCCCGGTGACGATCCCGCCGATGTCCCACAACCGAACCGCCTCGCGACTCTCGGCGAAGTACCGGGCCTCGTCGAAGACGCCGTAGTTCGGCAGCAGTTCCTTGTGGTACACCCCCGTGATACGACCTTGGGCCAGCACCGCTGCAGCATTGGCGACCCGTCGCTCCACCGAGTCGTCGTCGATGACTCCCTCGTCGAGCGGGTCGACGAACCCCACGACGACGGCGCACGTCCCGGACGCCTCGGCCAGTCGATCCACCACGCGAAGGTTCTCCGCAACGAAGCCCTCGCGCAACACCAGATCCTCCGGCGGGTATCCGACGACGGCGAGCTCAGGCAGAACGAGCACGTCGGCACCGGCATCTTCAGCCCACAACATCGCCTCGAGGATGCGGGCCTCGTTTCCTGAGAGGTCCCCGACCGTGAGATCGATCTGAGCACCAGCGATCCTGATCGTCGCTCTCATAGGTCCGCGACCGTCTCTTCGATCAAGAAGTCGACAACCTCAACGAGAGCTTCGCGCTCATCTGCGCCGGCAACGAGCGCCGCCTCGTAGACCGACCGCTGGCGATCAGCGCTCGTTCCTCTCTCCAGGATGTCGTGAACGTTCGCGACCTCCTCGACACAGTCGAGTCGCTCAGCGTCTTCGGCGATCAGTTCTACGATCTCGTCTATGAGTTCCGGGAACGCGACGAGGCGTCCGGTTCCGAAATCGATCAGCGACTCCGACACTCCGTAGCGCTGCGCCCTCCAGATATTCTCGCTGAGCAGCATCCTCGAGTAGACGCGCCATCGCTGGTTGCGTTGCCGCAAGCGGAACAGCATCGAGAGCAAGGAGATGTAGAGCGCCGCGAGCGTGACGCCATCGTCGAGGCGCGTCGCGATATCCGTTGAGCGCATCTCGAGCGTCGGATACCGGGCCGATGGGCGAATGTCCCACCACAGCTTCGTCTCGTCCTCGATAACTCCCGATTCAACGAGGCTGCGGGCGTGACGCTGGTAGTGGCTCCAGTCGAGGAACTCATCCGGCATCCCGGTGCGAGGCAAGGTCCGGAACACCGCAGTTCGATACGACTTCAGTCCGGTGTCATCGCCGTGCCAGAACGGAGACGAACCGGACAGAGCAAGCAGATGTGGCAAGAAGTAGAGCACCTGGTTCATCAGGTCGATGCGCAGGTCCTCGTCCTCGATGCCGACGTGCACGTGCATGCCACAGATCAACAACCGCCGAACGACGCCTTGCAGCGCCTCAGCCAGCGTGTTGTACTGAACCTTGTCTGTGTGGAGTTGCTCATCCCAGGCCGCGAACGGATGGGTCGATGCCGAGATGATCGCCATGCCGTACTCGGAGACAACGGATGAGACATCCAGCCGGAGTTGGGCAAGGTGTGCCCGCGCCTCTTTGACCGACATACTGACCGGGGTTCCGACCTCGATCTGCGAACGGATGAACTCCGGGCTCACCATGCCTTCGGCGATCTCCTCGCACGCGGTGAGCAACCCGTCGGGCATATCCGGTACAAGGTTCCGTGTCTCGCGATCGACGATGAAGTACTCCTCCTCGATCCCGATGGTGAAACTCGGTTCTGTCGTCATGGTCCCTCCTCGTGCCGTAGCGTAGAGAACGTCGGCCCCGCGCGAAACCCGTACACTCCAGACCTCATGCCCGACCTCGCCGAACGCGTTGCTGCCCAAGCCCGTGCCATCGCGCCCGATGCCGTCCGAATGCGACGGGATCTGCACCGCCATCCCGAAGTAGCGTGGACCGAACGCCGGACCACCTATCGCATCGCCGAGGCGCTCACGAAGCAGGGTCTTGAGCCCAGGGTACGCCCCGACGGGATCGGTCTGCTGGTCGAAGTTGGATCGGAAGCCCCGATCGTCGGATTCCGGGCGGACATCGACGCTCTCCCCATCCAGGAAGAGACCGGCGCACCGTACCGTTCTCAGGTGGACGGCCTCATGCATGCGTGCGGTCACGACGCGCATGCTGCGATGGCCGTCGGGATGGCCGGAACCCTTGCCGGTCTCGGTGACCTGCCGGGAACAGCGCGGTTCCTCTTCCAACCGGCCGAGGAGGACATTCCGTCGGGCGCAGCTCGACTGGTTGAAGAAGGCGCTCACCATGATCTCGACGCGATCTTCGCCTACCACGTCGACCCGGCGATCCGGGCCGGGTTCGTCGGTCTGAGGGTCGGCCCGATCACCAGCGCAGCGGACAAGGTTCACATTCGACTGACCGGCCCCGGGGGGCATACGTCGAGGCCCGATCGGACGGTCGATCTCATCAACGTCGCAGCCCGTGTGGTGACCGACCTTCCGACCCTGCTCTCCGAAGAGCTCGGACCGGATCGACACCTGACGTTCGTGTTCGGTCGAATCGCCGGAGGTGGTGCAGCGAACGCTATCCCCTCCGCCGTCGAGATCTCAGGCACCGCGCGAGTTCGGGAAGTTGACGTGTGGCGGGAACTGCCCTCCCTCATCGAGCGATACGTCGGGCAGATCGCCGCGACCTACGGAGCGGGCATGGAACTCGACTACCGGCAAGGCTCACCACCGGTCGACAACGACGGTCACGTGATCGACGTCATCCGGCATGCTGTCACCGAGATCCTTGGACCCGACGGCGTTCGACCGACTCCCCAGTCCATGGGTTCAGAAGACTTCTCGTGGTTCCTTGAGGCTGTTCCCGGAGCATTGGTGAGGCTCGGTGTCGGGATGAGCGATCACCCCGTCGATGTGCACTCACCGACATTCGACCTCGACGAGGCAGCGATCGAACATGGCATCGCCGTGGGAGCGCTCAGCCTTCTTCGACTGATGGAACGACCGCGCTGAGTCCTTCTGCGGCGAGCGCCGCGCGAAGCGCTCTCTCTTCTCCAGATCGCACGGACAACGTCAGGATGCCGCCGCCCCCGTACGGGGCGTGACGAAGCTGGAGGTCACGGAGATCGGCGCCGCACTCGGCGAGCGCATGACCGACCGATGCCATCTCACCGGGACGATCCTCGAGAGCGACGCGCACGACGGCTAGTTCGGGTCCGAGGGCAGCGCGCATGTGACGAGCCTGCACCAGTGTTGCTTCCAGATCTGCATCGGAGGCTGCAAGGGCGGCGAGTCGGTCCCGGAGAGCCTCGACGGCTTTCACCACGTCCCGGCGATTGACGGTCAGGATGTCCATCCAGATGGCCGGATCGGATGCTGCGACCCGGGTGAGGTCGCGGAAGCTGCCTGCGGCAAGATCCATGGCGCCGGAGATCTCGCTCGCTCCATCCAGAAGGGCAGCGGCAACGATCTGCGGGAGATGGCTGATTCGAGCGACCGCCGCGTCATGCTCGGCTGCACCCATCCGGATCGGTCTGGCCCCGAGGGCGGTCACGATCGACTCGACCGCCCGGATATCCGATTCGTCCGCTCCGTCGGGTACGACCACCCATGTTGCGCCCCGGAAGAGTCCTGGCCGTGCAGCGTCGGGACCGGTGACCTCCCGGCCGGCCATCGGGTGGGTGCCGACGAAGCGCTCAGTGCGAACAACCTCGATGATCGGAGCCTTGACCGATGCGACGTCGATCACCAACGCCTCCGTCTCCAACTCGCTCAGAGTGGACCGAACAGCCGATGGCGGGGCGGCGAGCACCAGGAGATCGTCGGCTCCCAACGAGACGGAATCGAGGCTTCCGATCGGCGAAACGGCTCCGGTGCGGGCCGCTCCGTCAAGTGCCTCCGGGTTCGGATCCCAACCGAGAGTGTCCCACCCGAGATCCTGGAGACCCAGAGCGATCGATGTCCCGATCAGCCCGGTCCCGGAGATGAGCGCACGCGGCACGGCGTTCAGATTTCGACGTGCATTGCCGCGGCGAGCGCACGAACCTCATCCATGAGTTCGGCGAACTCGCCGGGCAAGATCGCCTGAGGTCCGTCGACCAGTGCCGTCTCCGGCGCCGGGTGCACATCGATCATGAATCCGTCGGCGCCCGCAGCAACGGCGACCCGGGTCAGCGGCGCGACGAGGTGACGGTGCCCACCGGAATGCGACGGGTCGACGATGATCGGAAGGTGAGACAGACCCTTGACGATCGGTACGGCGGAGATGTCGAGCGTGTTTCGGGTGGCCGTCTCGAACGTCCGTATCCCGCGCTCGCAGAGAACGACGTTGTGGTTGCCTTCCTTGTAGATGTACTCCGCAGCGTTGAGCCACTCTTCAATGGTCGCGGTGAATCCCCTCTTGAGCATGACGGGCTTCGGCTGGCGCCCCAGCTCTGAAAGAAGCGAGAAGTTGGCCATGTTCCGAGTGCCTACGCGAATCAAGTCGGCGTACGAGGAGACGAGATCCACATCGCGCGGATCGAGTATCTCGACGACAAACGGCAAGCCGAACTCCTCGCGAGCTTCGGCGAGCAGTTCGAGGCCGGCTTCGCCAAGCCCCTGGAAGGCATAGGGCGAACTCCGGGGCTTGAACGCGTCGCCACGCAGAATGGTCGCACCGGCGTTCTTCACTGCTTCGGCAGAGGCGAAGAGTTGGTCTCTCGACTCGACGGCGCATGGGCCGGCGATCGGAGCGAAGTGGCCGCCACCGATCTTCGCTGGTCCGACGTTGACGACGGAGTCATCGGCCTGGAAGTCACGGCTCACGAACTTGAAGGGCTTCAGCACCGGAACGGCGCGCTCAACCCCGGGAAACGCCTCCCACGGAAGCTGCTGCACCCTGGTCCGATCACCGACGATGCCGATCACCGTTCGGTTGCTCCCTTCGGAGACGTGGGCCTCGGCATCCACCTCAGCAAGTCTTGCGAGCACGTGTTCAACGTCTTCACGCGTCGCCTCCGCACGCATCACGATGATCAAGCTTCCGTCTCCTGCCATGTTCTCGTTTCCGGTGGCTGTTGAAGGTTAGGTGTCCATGTGCAGCCAACAGACGACAGACGACAGACGACAGACGACAGACGACAAAGAGAATCCCGGGCTCCGTCTTGCTGTCGTCTGTGATCTGTGGTCTGTCCGCTCGCCTCCCGACTCGTCGCACGCGCCCCACAAGTTCTACCCTGCCACTCATGCGGCGCATCCTTGTGACGGGCGCAGCCACCCGAACCGGTGGACGCCTGATCCAGAACCTCGAGCGAACGTTCGATACCAAGGTCTTCGCCGTCGACGATCTCGACCCGATCGAGGACTTCTCGTCACCGTTCGAACGTCTCAGCATCGATCAACTCGCGTTCGCCCGGTTCCTCCTCGACGTGAAGCCACACACGGTCGTACACCTTCAGACCGTCGATCGGTCGGCACTTCTCGGTGCCACGCGCGCTCATGAGGAGTCGACGGTGGGAGCCCAAGCCCTCTTCGGAGCTATCGGACGCTGTACGACGGTCCGTCATGTGGTGGTCAAGTCGGATGGCGCTGTCTACGGGGCCGGACCTCGATCGCCCTCGATACTCTCCACTGACTCGAAACCACGGCGAGCGGGCGGGCGCTATCAGCGCGACCTCGAGCAGATGGAGACGTTCGTTCGTGAGATCGCCGAACAGCACGACCACGTTGACTACACGATCCTCCGACTCGCTCCCATCTTCGGTCCGACGATCCGGAACCCGCTCAGCGCCTATCTCACCCTCCCCGGGGTGCCGACACTCCTCGGATTCGATCCGCGATTGCAGCTGATCTCCGAGAGGGATGCTCTCGATGTGTTCCTCCATTCGATCGATAATCCTGTGCCCGGAACGTTCAATGTCGCGGGCAAGGGTCAGCTCTACCTCTCCCGGATTCTCCGTCTCGGTCGGAGGGTTCCGCAACCTCTCCCGAAGCGTGCGTTCCACGCCGCACTTCGCGGTGTCGCGAGAAGCGGGATCCCGCTCGAGAAGCACACGATCGCCTTGTTGAAGCACGGTCGGGTGATGGACACATCCGGCATGGAAGACACTCTGGGGTTCAGTCCCTTCCTCACCTGCCGCCAGACGACGATGGTGGCGTACGGTCGCGCGTCCGCGGGAATCGAACTATGAGCTACGACGAACTCTCCTCGCTGACGAAGGCCGAGCTGCTCGATCGGGCGAGAGCGATCGACCTACGCGGGCGGTCGAAGATGACCAAAGCCGAACTCGTTGCAGCCCTCTTCGCAGCCGAGAGCGAAGAAGACACTGCTCCCGAGGAGGAGTCCGGCCCGATGATCCCGATTCCCGGAGTCAGCCAGGAAGACCGGGTGGAGGCCAGGGCACGACGAACCGAGCTCTACGATCGGCTGGCCGATCTCGTGGACCAAAGTCGCTTGTGCGAGTGGCGCAGTATCGAGGGGCACGGCTGCGGTCTCCCCGTCGTTCGGGAGGACGACGCGTGCGCTTTGCACACGGATCGGAATCGATACGACGCCGCCGTGCCCATCACCGGGCGGCTCGGGTTCGACACATGGCCGACGCTCTTCCGGCACCTCCATCTGGCAACCTACGACATCGACGCGATCGGTCTCGACCCGGTACTGCACGAGATGGCGTGGCACGTCTTCAACGGCCTCTACTACGACTACTTCCGCGTCGATGTCGACGGAATCGAGAACATCCCGATGGATGGCGCCGCGATGATCGTTGCCAATCACGGCGGCGCAGCCCTTCCGTACGACGCGGCGATGCTGGCACTAGCGGTGCTCAACGAAGCGCCCACGCCGCGCCGGGTCCGTGTGAGTGCGACGGAGATCTACAACATGCTTCCGTGGGTCTCCCACATGTACCGGAAGGTCGGAGCCGTGTATGCGACTCACGAGGACGCCCGTCACCTCCTCGAGCGGGGAGCGATGCTCGGCGTGTTTCCTGAGGGGGAATCCGGCTTCATGAAGCCGGTCTGGCAGGCGTACCACGTGCAGCGATTCGGCCGTGGGGGCTTCGTGCAGCTCGCCGAGCAGACGGGAACGCCGATCGTTCCCGTTGCGATCCTCGGTGCGGAGGAAGTCCACCCCACTCTCGGCGTATCAAGGCGCCTGGCCCAACTCGTGCGGTTCATCTTCCCCCAGCAGCGAGTCGAGGAGATCGCCGTGTTCCTCAATCCGGTTCCGCTCCCGGTGCGATGGCGCATCCGCTTCCTTCCGCCGGTGATGCCCGAGAACCCGGGGGTTGAACCGGACCCGCTCCGCATGCTGGAGCGATCCGAGGACATCCGACGCTCCGTGCAGAGCGCTCTCGACACGTTGCTCGCTGCAAGAGGAACGGCGTTCTCCTAGCTCCTAGATCCGGTTGGTCGATTCGATGCGGCGCCTCCCCGAAGGACGACCCAACGCCTCCCAGCAAGTGCTTGCAGTAGTTAGCACTCTGCGATATACTGCAATCATCATGAAGAGTCCAACCGTTCCAGATCTCGGCGCATTCATCAAAGAGCAGCGCACGCGCTCGGCGATGTCTGTTCGGAAACTCGCCGATCAGGCCGGTATCTCGAACCCGTACTTGTCGCAGATCGAGCGCGGACTGCGCAAGCCCTCTGCGGAGATCCTCAAGTCGATCGCCCGTGCTCTCGAGATCAGGACCGAGTCGCTCTACGAGCGTGCCGGGCTTCTCGACGATGTCGAGCACTCCGGTGTCGAGGAAGCCATCGGGTCCGACCCGACACTCACGAAGAACCAGCAACAAGCGCTGACGGAGATCTACAGGAGCTTTGTTGGCAACGAACAGAAGGAGACGACATGACCACCGTCATGGACACCCAGAAAGAGAACGTCGCCAGGGCGTTCTACGTAGCCGTCGGAACTCCGATGGTGACCGGCCGCAAGACGAAGGACTTCGGAACAGACTTGTTCACCGAATCTTCGATCGCCGACCTCGGTGGCACAAGCCGCAAGGTCATGGACTTCGGAACGTACTTGTTCATGGAGACCTCGATCGCCGACCTCGAGGCCGCAGGCCGCGAACTGACCGGCTCCATTCGTGAATCGCACGTGGTCGAGCAACTCCAGGAAGGTGTCGAGCACATCCAGGAGGCCAAGGTCATCGAGCAGATCCAGGACAAGGTCGACGTCGACCAATTCCAGGAGCGGGTCGAGATCCTCCGCGAGCAACTCGAGACCACGCTTCACAACTGGCGTGAGCAGTTCACCCCGGGCGTGTCGGCTCCCAAGGCGGCGGAAGTCACGAAGACCCCCGCCAAGAAGACCGCTCCGAAGAAGACGACGCCGAAGGTGACGGCCAAGAAGGTCACACCCAAGAAGACGGCCCCGAAGGTGACGGCCAAGAAGGTCACCCCGAAGAAGACGGCCCCCAAGAAGACCACGACCGAGAAGTAGATCTCAGGTCCACGCGCTGAAGCCCCGGCCGGTTGGCCGGGGCTTCGTCGCGTGTCAGTAGTCAGTAGTCAGTAGTCAGTAGTCAGTAGTCAGTAGTCAGC
>JAUXCV010000202.1 GCA_030618675.1 Acidimicrobiia bacterium
CGCTTGTACTTGCCGCAGTAGCACTCCCAGTCCCTGGTCGGCCCGAAGATGCGCTCGTCAAAGAGGCCTTCCTTCTCGGGCTTGAGGGTCCGGTAGTTGATCGTCTCGGGCTTCTTGACCTCGCCGAAGGACCACGCGCGGATTTGATCCGACGCAGCGAGGCTGATTTTCAGTTCATCGAACAGTTGTGTCACCAGTTGCTCCCGTCAGCCTCAGATAGTGATTTCCATTTCGGCCTTCTCAGGCCGAGAAATATCGATCCCGAGGGATGCCGCCGTGCGGAACATGTCCTCCTCGATCTCTTTGAACTCGACTTCCTCACCGGCCGAGAGCATCTCGACGTTGAGGCACAGGCTCTGCATCTCCTTGACGAGCACTTTGAACGACTCGGGGATCCCGGGTTCCGGGATGTTCTCGCCCTTGACGATCGCCTCGTAAACCTTCACGCGACCTCGCACGTCGTCGGACTTGATCGTCAGAACTTCCTGGAGGGCGTATGCAGCACCGTACGCTTCGAGCGCCCAGACCTCCATCTCTCCGAAACGCTGACCACCAAACTGCGCCTTACCGCCCAACGGCTGCTGGGTGATCATCGAGTACGGGCCGGTCGACCGAGCGTGGATCTTGTCGTCCACGAGGTGGACCAGTTTCAAGATGTACATGTACCCGACGGTGATGGGCGAATCGAACGGTTCACCGGTGCGCCCGTCGAACAGCTTCGCCTTTCCGACGCCGTTGACCATGACGTCTCCGTCGCGGTTCGGGAGCGTGTTGTCGAGGATCTTGAGGATCTCGTCCTCGTGTGCACCATCGAAGACGGGCGTCGCCGTCTTGGTCCACGGTCCGGCACCCTTGGCTGCAGGGCTCTCCAGGTCGTCGAACGACTCCCACCCGCGAGACGCCGCCCACCCGAGATGAGTCTCAAGGACCTGACCGAGGTTCATGCGGGACGGAACACCGAGCGGCGACAGGATGATGTCGACGGGGGTGCCGTCCGGCAGGAACGGCATGTCCTCTTCCGGAAGGATCTTCGCGATAACGCCCTTGTTTCCATGGCGGCCGGCGAGTTTGTCACCCTCCGAGATCTTCCGCTGCTTGGCAACGTAGACACGCACGAGTTCGTTCATGCCGGGAGGAAGATCGTGGCCTTCGTCCCGACGGAATTCCTTCACGGCGATCGCTTTCCCGGTCTCTCCGTGTGGGACCTTGAGGGACACGTCGCGAACCTCACGGGCCTTCTCTCCGAAGATCGCCCTCAGAAGGCGCTCCTCCGGCGTCAGTTCGGTCTCGCCCTTCGGCGTGATCTTCCCAACGAGATAGTCGCCGGGGCCGACGTCCGCACCGATCCGGATGATGCCCTGATCGTCGAGATCCGCAAGCACCTCTTCAGCCACGTTCGGGATATCCCGCGTGATCTCCTCGGCGCCAAGCTTGGTGTCGCGAGCCTCGATCTCGTGCTCTTCAATGTGGATCGAAGTGAGCACGTCGTCCTTGACGAGGCGCTGGGAGAGGATGATCGCGTCCTCATAGTTGTAACCGTTCCACGGCATGAACGCGACGAGCAGGTTGCGGCCCAGCGCGAGCTCGCCCTCTTCCGTCGAGGGACCGTCTGCCAGAACGGCGCCGGCCTTGACGGTGTCGCCCTCGGCGACGATCGGCTTCTGGTTGATCGACGTTCCCTGGTTCGAGCGTTCGAACTTGAGGAGAGGGAGCCGATGCTTCTTGTTGGAACCCTTCGCTTTCACGACGATCTCGTCGCCGGTCACTTCCACGATCTCACCGTCGACCGGCGAGAGGATCACGTCGCCGGAGTCGACCGCGGCGCGAGCTTCCATCCCGGTTCCGACGAGCGGGGCGTCGGTCGTGATAAGAGGGACCGCCTGACGCTGCATGTTCGATCCCATCAGGGCCCGGTTCGCATCGTCGTGCTCGAGGAAGGGAATGAGTGCAGTCGAAACAGAGACGAGCTGCTTGGGAGAGACATCCATGTAGTCGACTTCGATGGGTTCCACCGAATCGATCTCACCGCCGGTCTTGCGGACGAGGATACGATCGTTGGTGAACGAGCCGTCATCGTTGAGCGGCGCGTTCGCCTGAGCGATGACGTGACCCTCTTCCTCGGAAGCGGTCAGGTAGTCGATCCTTCTCGTGACCTTGCCGGCTTTGACCTGTCGGTACGGCGTCTCGATGAATCCGAATCGGTTCACCTTCGCGTACGAGGCGAGAGAGCCGATGAGGCCGATGTTCGGACCCTCCGGCGTTTCGATCGGACACATCCGCCCGTAGTGTGATGGATGAACGTCTCGCACCTCGAATCCTGCTCGTTCGCGGGACAAACCGCCCGGGCCGAGAGCCGAGAGACGCCGACGGTGCGTCAAGCTGGCCAACGGGTTCGGTTGGTCCATGAACTGGCTCAGTTGGCTCGTGCCGAAGAACTCCTTGATCGACGCCACGACCGGCCGAATGTTGATCAGCGTCTGCGGAGTGATCGCCTCGGGATCCTGGGTGGTCATCCGCTCTCGCACGACACGCTCGAGACGGCTCAACCCGACCCTGATCTGGTTCTGGATCAACTCGCCCACGGTGCGGATGCGACGGTTCTGGAAGTTGTCGATGTCGTCCGTGTGGTACCCGTCCACGCCGTTGTGGAGGGCCATGAGGTAGCGGATGGCATCGAGCATGTCCTCGTCCGACAGGAGCCCGTCCTCACTCTGGTTGTAGGCCTCCATGTCGATCTGTTCCCGCCCCAGCTTCTGGTTCAACTTGTAGCGGCCGACCCTGGTGAGGTCGTAGCGCTTCGGGTTGTTGAAGAGCGTGTTGATGAGACCGCGAGCCGATTCGACCGTTGTGAGCTCGCCCGGGCGCAGCTTCCGATAGAGGTCAAGAAGCGCCTCGTCCTTCGTGGAGGTCGGATCCTTCTCCAGCGTCTCCCTGATCAGTTCGGAGCCGTCGAAGAGGGCAAGGATGTCCTCGTCTGATTCGGCGAGGCCGAGCGCCCGGATGAAGGTTGTGACGAACTGCCGACGTTTGCGATCGACCCGCACGCCGACCGTGCCCTTCTTGTCGACGTCGAATTCGAGCCATGCGCCGCGGCCCGGGATGACCTTCGCCGAATAGAGATCCTTGTCGGAAGTCTTGTCGAGCTTGACGTCGAAGTAGACGCCGGGACTCCGGACGAGCTGGCTGACGACGACACGCTCTGTGCCGTTGATGATGAACGTGCCGTTGTCGGTCATCATCGGGAAATCACCGAGGAAGACCTTCTGCTCTTTGATCTCACCGGTCTCGCGATTGAGGAAACGGGCGATTACGAAGAGAGGCCTCGAGTAGTTGGCATCACGGTCCTTCGCCTCTTCGATCGACTCGGTCGGATCGCCGAAGCGATGGTCGGTGAGTTCGAGGGCAAGGTTGCCGGTGAAGTCCTCGATCGGGGATACCCCTTCGAAGATCTGCTTAAGGCCGCTCTCCAGGAAGCCCTCGAAAGACTCGCGTTGAACCGCGAGGAGATCCGGGACTGGTTGGACTTCGGGCAGCTTGGCAAAGGAAAGTCGGGTCGAGCGCGCACGGGCCAAGGGAGGATCCTCCTCGTTTGGATGCGATCAGCGGGAGCTGTGGGCAGGGCTACGGAACGACTGAGAATAGCACAAATCCGAGCTAGCGCGTCGCTAACCCGGCCCTGTCTAGAGAGAGTCGTGAAGAACGTTCAATTTCCAGGAGCAACATACCGCGAAACGATGGTGCGCGTCAAGGTCTTGGATTGAGTAGCCGAGTAGCCGACAGACAACACCCTGACCTTCTGGCTGTTTGCTGTTCGCTGTCAACTGTCGGCTTCGTACACGCGAGAGAAGGGGAGCGGCCGAAGCCACTCCCCTTCCTCTGATCTACTGAGCTACTGCTCTACTGATC
>JAUXCV010000437.1 GCA_030618675.1 Acidimicrobiia bacterium
GACCGATACGGGATCCATGTGGAACCGGACCGCCTCCTCTCCGACCTCTCGGTCGGCGAGCAGCAGCGGGTGGAGATCCTCAAGGCGCTCTACCGGGAGTGCCGCGTCCTCATCCTCGATGAGCCGACCGCAGTGCTCACCCCGCAAGAGATCAGAGCGCTGTTCGTGACGTTGGACAGACTGAGGGACAGTGGTATGGCCATCGTGTTCATCAGCCACAAACTCCCCGAAGTGATGGAGTTGACCGATCGAGTAACGGTGCTTCGTCACGGGAAGGTCGTTCACACGATCGAGACCGATGACGTCGACGCTGCCGGACTTGCGTCGTGGATGGTGGGACGTCCTGCAGAACCGCCGGAGCCCCGGACACACTCCGAACCGGGGGCGACGGCGCTTGAGGTGTCGGGCCTGTCCGCGCTCGGTCGGCTCGACCTGCCGGCGCTCTCCGAAGTGAGCTTCGCGGTCGCAGCCGGCGAGATCCTCGGAGTCGCCGGTGTCTCCGGCAACGGCCAGACCGAACTCGCTGAAGTGCTGTCGGGGATGCGCAAGCCGACCACCGGATCCATCACGGCGGAGGGCACCGAGATCGCCGGCAAGAGCCCGAAGCAGGTCATCGCCGCGGGCGTTGGTCGCATCCCGGAGGATCGCCATGAGGCACTGGTCGGTGACATGTCGGTCGCCAACAATCTGATACTGGAGCATCTCGACGAGGCCGGGAAGGGATTGGTTCTCGACCGCGACGGGATTCGGACGAATGCGCTCGACTTGATCGAGAGGTTCTCGATCAAGGCCGGTCCCGACGATCTGGTGAAGACGCTCTCGGGCGGGAACATCCAGAAGGTGTTGCTCGCCCGGGTGTTGGTTCGAGAGCCCCGGGTCGTCGTGGTCTCCCAACCGACGCGCGGACTCGACATCGGTGCCACCGCATATGTTCGACACGAGTTGCTGTCGATGCGGCGGCAGGGTGCCGCCATCGTTCTCATGAGCGAAGATCTTGATGAACTGCTCGAACTCTCGGACAGGCTGATCGTCCTCTACGACGGTCGGATCGCTGGACGGGTGGATGCCGCGGAGGCCGATCGTGACCAACTGGGCCTGTTGATGGCAGGTCACACGGAGGTGGCGTGACGTGGTGAAGTGGAGAAGGGGTGCCACAACGGCAGGGCTCATCCTGCTGGGTACGTTCGCCATCACGGCACCGTTCATCATGCTGGCGGGGGCCAACCCGTTCGCCGCCTACGGCGAGTTCCTCGTCTCGCCGTTGACCTCCAGGTACTCCGCTCTGGAGGTGCTGGTCTCGTCGATTCCGCTGATCCTCACCGGCGTTTCCGTGGCGCTGGCGTTCCGGGCCGGATACTGGAACATCGGCGCCGAAGGCCAACTGCTCATGGGGGCGGTTGCAGGCGCAGGGGTCGGCATGCTCGTGAGCGATCAATCCCGCATTCTTGTTCTTCCCATCGTGATCCTCGCCGGTGCGGCCGCGGGTGCGCTCTGGGCGCTGGTGCCCGCGCTGCTTCGTGTCAAGATGGGAATCGACGAGGTAGTCACAACACTGCTGCTCAATCCGGTCGCGCTCCTGATCGTGACGGCGCTCCTCAGCGGTCCTTGGGCCGATCCTGAGACGGGGTTCCCGGAATCCGAGCGGATCGCCGAGTCGGCCCAGTTCCCGATCCTGGTCCCGAGGTCGAGACTCCACCTCGGCTTCCTGGTGGGGTTGGCGATCGCCGGCTTGGTGTGGTTCGTACTCTCTCGCACTGTTGCGGGTCTTCGAGTCCGTGCTGTTGGATCCGGGCCAAAGGCTGCTCGTTTCGCCGGAATCAGTGTTGGGCGCACACTGCTGACGGTCGCTCTGACGAGCGGAGCCATCGCTGGGATCGCTGGAGCGAGTGAGGTGAGCGGTATCCAGTATCGGCTCAC
>JAUXCV010000072.1 GCA_030618675.1 Acidimicrobiia bacterium
GCGCCTTCCCGTTCGGCGAGACGCACCGCCGCATCGAGGTCCCGCCATTCGGTGAGTCCCCACGATCGCAACCCCGACGGATCCGCCGGAGCGCCCTCGTCGTTGCGGTAGCCGACCACCAGCACCGGATAGCCCGATTCAACGAGGCTCGGAATCATGCGGAGAGCCTGGCTCCGGCGGTTCGTTCCTTTGCCGTGAGCGATGATCACCCAGGTCGAGAGCCGCCCATCGATCAGCCACGCCGGCAACGGACCCAGCTCACCCGGTGCCCGAACCTCTTCGAAGCCGAGACCGAACGCGACGTCGGGATCGTCCGGGAATGCATCCACGTCGACGCGCGCTCTCACACCGACCCCCGGCTCCCCGGTGTATGGCGTGGCTGCCCACTCGGTTTCCGCGTCGGATCGGTTTAACAGTTCGGTCAGTTGCGTGTACGTCGCCTCGGACTCGAACCCCCAGATTCCTCCACGGGGCGGCTCGTCTGTTCCGGCGATCACGAGTCGCGCCGGAGGTGTGCGAAGTATCTCCACGTCGTACGGGCGCTCGTCTGCCACCGGTTCGAGCAGGTCGGATCGGATCTGGTTCGCCGAGAACCAGGCGATCCCGAACAGCACGAGACAGCCAATGCCGAGAGCGGCAAGCACGACGGCCCCGGTCCAGCGCGGAATCCTCTCGATGATCATGTCGACGCGAGGCTATCGGGTCGACGAGTCTTGCGGCACCGCCGCCCGACGTTGATCGATCGGCTCACCGCCCGGTGAAGTCCGGCTTCTGCTTGGCCAGGAACGCGGCAACGCCGATACGGGCGTCTCCCGTGCCGAAGACGCCCGCGAACTCGGCCGCTTCGATCTCGAGACCCTCCTCAAGGGACACTCCGAGACCGTCCCTCACAGAGCGCTTCACCGCCGCGTAAGCCGCCGTCGGTCCGGCGGCGAACCTCACCGCATCGGTCATCGCTGCTTCGCCCAGTTCGTCCGACGCGACGACCTTGTCGGCGAGACCGAGTTCGAGCGCCTCCTCCGCGTCGATCTGGCGGCCGGTGAGACACATCTTGAGCGCCCGCTGGTATCCGACAAGCCTCGAGAGACGCTGTGTTCCTCCGGCGCCCGGGATGATCCCGAGCAGGATCTCGGGCTGACCGACGCGTGCGTCGTCTGCGAGGTAGCGGAAGTCGGCGCCCATCGCGAGTTCGAAGCCACCGCCGAGGGCGAAACCGTTGATCGCGGCGATCGTCGGTTTCTCGAGACTCTCGAGGTCCTTGACGACCGCTGATAGATCACCCGCAAGGTCGGCCTCTCCGTCACGATCGAACGCGGCCTGGAACTCGGTGATGTCGGCACCGGCCGCGAAATGGGGACTTCCGGTGATCACAACCGCACGCACGTCCGGAGCGGCCGCCTGCGTCACGGCGAGACCGATGTCGCCGATGAGCTCGGCGTTCAGTGCGTTGACCGGTGGCCTGTTCAGGGTGATCCTGGCTACTGCATCCGACACGGTGTACTCGACGAGACCCACGACGATCCCTCCATGGCTGGCGTGGGCCTGAGACTACATGGCGTCGATGATGGTTCCTGCGGCCGACCATGGGTCAACCTCGCGAGCGGCGACACGGTTGAGGAGCTCGACTCCTCCGGAGTCGAGAGAGGCTCGTCTGCGCAAACCGGCCCTCACGGCGGCTTCGATCTCCCGGGAGGCTCGCTCCCTCCGGCGTACCTGGAGAGCTTCCGTCTCCGTCAGGTGACGACGGTGGTCGAGGATCGCTGCCCACAGGTCGTCGAGTCCCGTTCCGTCGGTTGCAACGGTCGCCACAATTGGCGGTCTCCATGCACGCTCCGGCCCGGCGTCGAGCATGCGAAGCAGTTCGGTCACCGTCTCGTCGACGTCGGGCCGATCAGCCTTGTTCACCACGAATACGTCACCGATCTCGAGGAGGCCGGCCTTGGCAGTCTGGATCGAATCGCCCCATCCCGGATTCACAGCGACGACAACCGTGTCGGCGGAGGACGCGACATCGATCTCGGCCTGCCCGACACCGACGGTCTCGATCATCACTTCAGCGAAGCCGATCCCGTCGAGGAGAGCTACGACACGCGGCGTGGAGTCGGCGAGGCCGCCGAGGTGGCCACGGTTCGCCATCGACCGGATGTAGATCCGCGGGTCGTCGGTGTGGCGCTGCATGCGGATCCGATCTCCGAGAACAGCGCCCCCGCTGAAGGGACTCGAAGGGTCGACAGCCACGACGGCCACGTTGCCCTGATCAACGGCGAACCCGATGAGGCCATCAACGAGCGTCGACTTCCCCGCGCCGGGTGCTCCGGTGATACCGGTGGTCCATGCCCCGCCGCCCGACGGGTAGACCGCTGCGAGAACCCGCCTCCCCTCGTCGGTGTCATCCTCGACGCAACTGACAAGACGCCCCAGAGCACGACGGTCGCCGAATCTGGCGCGTTCGATAAGCATGGCCGACAGGATACGACAGGAGACAAGAGACAAGAGACAGGAGACAGGGTACCGGACACCGGGTACGGCCTACTGACTACTGACTACAGCGAGCGCAGCGAGCTCAGATCGCTTCGACGGTCATCACGCCCGGGACGCGGTCGCGCACGATGCGCTCGATTCCGGCTGTGAGCGTCATCGTGGAGAGTGGACAGCCACCGCACGCGCCGACGAGTTGGAGCGTGACCTTGCCGTTCGCAGCACCGAGTAGGACCAGATCTCCACCGTCGGCCTGGAGGGCGGGTCGGATGTACTCGAGTGTCGATTCGAGCAGCGAGAGATCGATCTCTCCTGCGCCGTCGAATCCCGTGTCGGATTGGTCCGTCGGAGAGGCGATCTCGATGACGTTTTCTTGCTCAGCGGCCATGAGCACAAGCTAACCCAGGGAGGAGCGCTACCGAGACGCTTCCCTGGGAATCACCGACCTTCAGATCCGGTCGATGGTGGCGCCGAGAGCGGTCAGTTTCTCGACGAATCCGTCGTAGCCGCGGTCGGCGTGGTGAGCACCGACGATCGTCGTCGTCCCATCGGCCCGAAGGCCGGCGATCGTGAGCGCCGCGGCGGCCCGGATATCGCAGCCGTCGACTTCGCAGCCGCTCAGTTCGTCCACTCCCCGAATCACGATGTGCTGGCCATCGGTGTGGATGTCGGCACCCATCCGGTTCAACTCGCCGATGTACCGGAACCGGGCGTCGTACACGTTCTCGGTCGCGATCGAGGTGCCATCGGCTACCGACAGCAGGGACACCATCTGGGGGTGCATATCGGTGTGATAGCCGGGAAACGGAAGCGTCGCGAAGTCGATCGGACCGGGCCGGTCGGGTCCCTCGACCGTGATCCAGTCGTCTCCCGACGTGACGACTGCACCGGCATCCGCCAGCTTGGACATCTCCATCCGCAAGTGCACGGGGACACAATCGCGGACCGTGACCCGTCCGCGGGTCATCGCACCGGCGAACGCGTACGTACCGGCCTCGAGACGATCCGGTACGACGCGATGGTCGGCGGGGTGCAACTCCCGAACGCCGTGGATCTGGATCGTGGACGTGCCGGCGCCTTCGATCTTCGCCCCCATGGCCGTCAGATAGGCCGCGAGGTCCGTCAATTCGGGTTCGCGTGCGGCATTCCCGATCGTGGTCGTACCCCTGGCCAGGACGGAAGCGAGCAGGGTGTTCTCGGTGGCGCCCACCGACGGGAACTCGAGATAGATCTCGGCACCATGCAGGCCGTCCGGCGCCGTGGCTCGGAGGACGCCGTGTTGGAGTTCGAAGACCGCGCCGAGGTTCTCCAGCCCGCCGAGATGGAGGTCGATCGGCCGTGACCCGAAGTCATCGCCACCCGGTAGCGCGACTCTGGCTTCTCCGGTCCGAGCGAGGAGCGTGCCGAGGATGAGGATCGATGCTCGCATCTGTCGGACGAGATCGAGTGGGGCCTCCGGATTCGGCTCCTCCGGAACTTCGATCTCGAGCGTCGTGCCGTCCCGTTCGCAGGTCGCCCCGACATGTCGCAGCACGTCCCCCATGGTCTCGACGTCGAGGATCCGCGGAACGTTCGAGAGGTGGTGGATCCCCGGGGCAAGCAACGTCGCCACCATGTGCTTGAGCGCAGCGTTCTTCGCCCCGAGAACGGCAACCTCGCCCTCAAGACGAGCGCCGCCGACAACCCGTAGAGATTCGATGTTGGCTGACATAGATTGAACACTAGAGGCTGAGTAGATCAGTAGAGCAGTACCAAGTAGAGCAGTACTGATCTACTGATCTACTGATCTACTTCTCCTGGCTAGCCTCAACACTCAACGACCAAGGGGCAGCATGCGGATATCAATGGGGACCGACCACGGGGGGTACTCCCTCAAAGAGGATCTCAAGGCCCGTCTTGTTGCCTCCGGACACGACGTGCTCGATTTCGGGACCGACTCCGAGGATTCGGTTGACTTCCCCGACTTCGTCGCTCCGGCGGCTCGTGCGGTCGCCTCCGGCGAGGTCGAACGCGGCATCGTGCTGTGTGGTTCCGGTGCCGGTGCGTCGATCGCGGCGGGGAAGATCACGGGGGTCCGCGCAGCAACCGTCCATGACGTGTACACAGCGCACCAGGCCGTCGAACACGACGGACTCAACGTCCTGGCCCTCGGCGGGAGGATCGTTGGCGTCGAACTGGCATGGGAGATCGTGGAGGCATTCCTCGGAGCAGAGTTCACGGGCGATGAACGGCACGTCCGGCGCGTCGAGAAGATCGACGAACTCGACCGTCGCCGAACCTAGAAGTGTCCTGAGCATTGGAGCCGGAGCCACGAGCCCGAGTACTGAATACGGACTACTGACTACTGACCCACTACTGACTACACCGCCGAAGGCGGCTCCCCGGTAGCATGGCTGGTCCCCGATCGATTGGAAACATGGATTCGACGAACGGAACCTCATACGTCAATCGTGAGCTTTCGCTCCTCGAATTCCAGGAGCGCGTCTTCGCTCTTGCCACGACACCGGACCGCCCTCTTCTGGAACGAGTCAAGTTCGTCGCGATCGTGTCGTCGAACCTGGATGAGTTCCATCAGGTGCGGGTCGCCGGTCTCCTGGAACAGGCCTCAGGTGGGGTCACGAAGTCGGGTCCGGACGGTCTGACGCCCCGACAGCAACTCGTAGCGATCCGGGAGCGGATCATCGAACTCAACAGCGAGATCGACCGTCTCTTCATGGACGATCTTCGTCCGGCTCTGGCGGTCGAGGGGATCGAGTTCGCCACCTACGACACTCTCGGACCAGATGATCGCGAGAGCCTCGACACCGTGTTCGAAGAGGAGATCTTCCCCGTGTTGACACCCCTCGCCGTTGACCCGACTCATCCATTCCCGTTCATCTCCGACCTTTCGCTCAATCTGGCCGTTCTGCTCGAGGATCGCGACACCAAGAGCCGGCAATTCGCACGCGTGAAGATCCCTCCGAACGTGCCCCGCTTGATTCCCCTTGACGACGGACGCCGCTTCGTACCCATCGAGCAGATCGTGAACAACCATCTCGGCCGACTCTTCGGGGGCCTCGACGTTGTCGACTCGACGACGTTCCGGGTCACGCGGAGCGCAGACATCGCCGTCGAGGAGGAAGAGGCCGATGACCTTCTCCAGGCGATGGAGAGCGTGCTCCGCTACCGGCAGCGTGCGGCCCAGGCGGTCCGTCTCGAGGTCGAATCCGGCATCGAAGACAACGTCCTGGCGCTCCTGCTCCAGGGGTTGCAGTTGACGAGCGACGAGGTCTACACGCGGAACGCGCCGCTCGGTCTGTCCGGCCTCTGGAGTGTCTACGGCCTCGACCGGCCCGGATTGAAGGATCCGTCATGGACGCCGACCACGCAGCCGAGGCTCGCCGAGTCGGGAGGAAGAACCGTTGACTTCTTCACGGAGTTGCAGAAGGGCGACATCCTCGTCCACTTCCCCTACGAGTCGTTCGCAACGTCGACCGCGGCGTTCCTCGCTCAGGCCGCCGCGGACCCGGATGTTCTCGCCATCAAGCAGACGCTCTATCGCACCTCGATCCCGGATGACCCGGCGATCGGCGGTGAAGAGGCCGTCGTACGAACGCTGATCGAGGCCGCGGAGGCAGGCAAGCAGGTGGTGGTGCTCGTCGAGTTGAAGGCCCGGTTCGACGAGGCAGCGAACATCAACTGGGCGAGGATGCTCGAGTCCGCGGGCGTGCACGTCGTCTACGGAGTGCAAGGCCTGAAGACCCACACGAAGACACTGCTCGTGGTGCGACGGGAGAAGGCCGGCATCCGCCGCTACTCCCACGTTGGAACCGGGAACTTCAACCCGAACACGGCACGGATCTACGAGGACATCGGTCTCTACACAGCGGATGAGGACGTCGGCGCAGACCTGTCGGAACTGTTCAATCATCTCACCGGCTATGCCCGACCCGCGTCATATCGAAAGCTCGTCGTCGCACCCCACTTCCTCCGATCCACGATCGTCGAGCGCATTCGGGAGCAAGCGGCGCTTGGAGCGGACGGCCACATCCTCATGAAGGCGAATCACATCGTCGATACCGAGATCATCGACGAGTTGTACGCCGCATCCGGGAAGGGATGCCACATCGACTTGATCGTCCGTGGCAACTGTTCGGTGCGTCCCGGGGTTCCGGGCCTCTCGGAGACGATCACGCTTCGCTCGATCGTGGGTCGATTCCTCGAGCACTCCCGGATCTACCGCTTCGGCGTCCCGGGATCGACCGCCATCTACTACATCGGCTCGGCCGACATGATGCAACGGAACCTCAACAATCGGGTCGAAGCTCTCGTCCCTGTGACCGACCCCCGGTTGAAGAGCCGGATCGAAGAGGTTCTCGAGGTCGAAATGGCCGACGATGTGCTTGCATGGGAGGCGGCACCCGACGGAAGCTGGTCGAAAGTGACCTCGGACAACGGCATCGACACACACCAACGCCTCCTCGATCTAGCTGCCGATCGCGCCCGGGGAAAGGTGCCGTACCCGTCATGAGCCCTGAGCGGTTTCGTGCATCGATCAAGGCGGCCGGCGGGGTGTTGTACCGGCCGAATGAAGACGGCGACCGCGAGTTCCTCCTCGTCCACCGCCCGCGCTACGACGACTGGTCGCTCCCCAAGGGCAAGCTCGATCGGCGGGAGGGATTCCTCGAAGCCGGCCTTCGCGAGGTTCGCGAGGAGACCGGGATCCAGGCGAACTACCCCATCGAGATCGGATCGGTCGGCTACGAGACCGATGCCGGGAACCGCAAGCTCGTTCGCTGGTGGCTCATGGAAGCAGCTGGGGGCAAGTTCCGTCCGAACCGTGAAGTCGACGCCGTCGCCTGGCTCACGATCCGCAAAGCCCAGAAGCGACTCCAGTACACGAACGATCAGAAGGTGCTGAAGCGTGCCGATGCCCTCGCCGACGACCCGACGTACTCGAAGATCTACCTCGTGCGACACGCTCAGGCGGGCGTGAAATCGCAGTGGAA
>JAUXCV010000301.1 GCA_030618675.1 Acidimicrobiia bacterium
TGCAACGGCTCGACCACGATCGCTGCCTCTCTGAGATCGTCGCCCCAGATCTTCTCGATTAGTTCAGCATCGTGGATGCCTTCGACCCAGATCCGGCTGGCCCTGGCGACACGGGCACGAGATCTGTCGGCTTCGACCGAGCCTGAGGCCGTGAAGCGTCGGGCAGTAGGTGGGGCGGTGGCCGGTTCTCTCATGGCGACCCGGACGCCGTTGTGCATGAAGGCTCCGTCGAGCGCTTTGAACGATTCGCGATGCCCGAATCTGTTCTCGAGAACCACGCGGCCACCCTGTGAGAATTCAGTGACGGTGCCGGTGAAGCGTGACCCCGTATGTGTCAATGTCATCCCTTCCCGGACCTCGAGGACGAGGTACTCCCGCTTCCGGAAGTCCTCGAGGATGTCGTTGTCCGCCCACCGGTCGCGTTTCGCCATGGCCGTTCAGCGTAGCCCCGCGACCGGCTGCGACGGCAGAGTGCCGGCGAGTTCGTGATGACGTCGTTCTGCTCGAGGGTCTCGGCGAACCCGACACCCTGTGCTTGAGATATCCGCGGCACCACTTGGTGAGGACTGTGAAGAACACACTGGAGAACGGGTGCTTGGGAGCATGATCAGCGGTGGAACGAATGACCGCGCAACAGGTAGTGTGATGCTCAATGGACGTTGCCATGATCGTGGTTGCATTCGGGTTCGGTCTCGCAGCGTCTCGCCTACGCCTTCCTCCTCTCGTCGGCTACCTCGTCGCCGGTTTCGTGCTCCACGCCTTCGGGTTCGAGGTCACAGCGGGAATCGAGGCTCTCTCAGACATCGGCGTGTACCTGCTTCTCTTCGGCATCGGTCTCAAGCTGAACGTCGGCATCCTGGCTCGCCGCGCCGTGTGGGGGACCGCCACGATCCACATGCTCGTCACCGTGGTCGTCGTTGGCGGTGTGCTCCTCACCGTCGGAGCGATCGGTCTCCCGCTGGCTACAGGCCTCGATCTCGGTCACGCCGCGATCCTGGGTTTCGCGTTCTCGTTCTCGAGCACGGTCCTTGCCGTCAAGCTCCTCGAGGAGATGAACGAGTCGGGGTCGCTTGCGGGTCGCACCGCCGTCGGTGTGCTGATCATTCAGGACGTGTTCGCAGTCGGGTTCCTCGCATTCTCGGCTCATGAACTCCCGACGGTGTGGGCGATCCCCATGATCTTGATCGTTGTATCGCTTCGGCCCGCCTTCGGATGGTTGGTATCGCGGAGTGGACACGGCGAGCTCTTCGTGTTCCTCGGCTTCATGCTCGCCGTCGGCATCGGCGCCGGCGGATTCGGCCTCGTCGGCTTGAAGCCGGAGCTCGGTGCCCTGTTGGCAGGAGTCGCCGTGTCGACGCATCCGCGAGCGGGCGAAATGGCCGATCGGCTCCTCGACTTCAAGGATCTCCTCCTCGTCGGGTTCTTCCTCTCGATCGGACTCGCAGGAACACCTCCGCTTGGGGCGTATGTCATCGCAGCCCTGATGCTGCTGCTCATCCCGCTGAAGGGGGCTCTGTTCTTCGTCCTCTTCACCCGATTCCGGTTGAGAGCTCGCACCGCGTTGTACTCGTCACTCACACTGTCTTCGTACAGTGAGTTCGGGCTGATCGTGGCGAGCGCCAGTATGACGGCCGGGTACCTCGACCAAGAGTGGGTTTCGGCGATCGCTGTCTGTGTGGCGGCGTCCTTCGTCGTGGCGTCGGTCGGCAACGCTTCTCGCTTCAAGTTGTACGGTGCGTACTCGCACCAACTGGCCCGCATGGAGAGGCATCCACCGCTGAGTGACGACGCCGTTGTGGACTGTGAGTACGCACGCGCGGTGGTCTTCGGCATGGGACGCGTCGGGGCGGGTGCTTACGACGAGATCATCGAGCGATGGCACGTGGCTGTTGTCGGCGTGGATCGGAGAGAGAGATCGGTTGTCTCTCACGCCGAGCAGGGAAGGAACGTCATCCGCGGTGATGCTCTTGACCGGGACTTCTGGGAGCGGCTCCGATTTCGGCGTGATGTCGAACTGATCGTGATCGCGACGGACAATCACGCGTCGAATCTCAAGTGCGTCGAACGAGTGAAGGAGTACCTCCCGGAGGCTCGAATAGCCGCCATTGCCCGGTACCCGGATCAGGTCGTCGAACTGAGGGACGCCGGAGTCGATGTGGCGAGGAACCTATACGAGGAGGCGGGTCAGGGCCTCGCTGATGACGCCGTTATCACGGTCTGGGGTTCGGGAATCGACCCGGGGGGATCGAGCGAGGTGGGTGGGAGAGACGCGGAAGAGGATTCGCAGGACCCGTCCGACGATCGCTAGGCGTCCGTTCGGGATCCGTCCGACGCAGTCCGGACGTGTCGAGCAGGAAACCCCGCACATCGTCTCGATCCCGCGCGTAGGGTTGACAGATCACCTGGGGAGGGAAGATGAACGTTCGACCAACAGCGGTACTCATTGGCCTTGTGCTCCTTGCGAGCGCGTGCACCACGGAGCAATCGGAATCCGAGCCGCCCTCGACCGATGCCGTCTCGTCGGAGACGACGGCGGTGGCCGCCGCGGCAGATGTGGGGAATGAGGCAACCACGGAAGACACGGCTTCGTCCGAAGACGCCGCGGCCCCGGCTGAGGACACCGATCCGAGTGCGGGTGGTGACGGTGCGACGGCCACCGTCAGCCTTGAGAACGGAGAGACCTTCACGTTCGACATCCTCTGCAACCTCGAGCCACAGATCGCCGCCGGTCTACAGATCCTCTTCACCGTTGTCTCGTATGACGACCCGGTCAA
>JAUXCV010000012.1 GCA_030618675.1 Acidimicrobiia bacterium
GTGGTGAGGTCCCGTGGGTACGAGGATGCGGGGCCGGGGTTGATGTTGGTGATGCGTTCGGTGGTGGTTCCGTCGGTGCGCCATATCTCCTGGCCGCTGTCGGGTTCGAAAGCGGTGAAATAGAGACGGCCGTTCATCGTGGTGAGGTCCCGTGGGTACGAGGATGCGGGGCCGGGGTTGATGTTGGTGATGCGTTCGGTGGTGGTTCCGTCGGTGCGCCACAGCTCCTGGCCGCTATCGGGAGCGAAGGCTTGGAAGAAGAGCCAGCCGTCCAGAGCGATGAGGGAGCGTGGGTGTGAAGAGCCGGCGCCGGGGTTGGTGTCGGTGATGGGTTCGGTGGTGGTCCCGTTGCTGCGCCACAGCTCCTGGCCTCTATCGGGTGTGATGGCGTTGAAGTAGATCCAGCCATCCATGGCTGTCAGTGAGTGCGGGAGCGGGGGTTCGGCGCCGGGGTTGATGTCGGCGACGCGTTCGGTGATGGTCCCGTTGCTGCGCCAGAGCTCCTGGCCGGTGTCCGGCGTGTCGGCGGCGAAGTAGAGCCAGCCGTCCATCGCTGTGAACGCATGCAACGCAGTGGAGTCGGCGCCGGGATTGATGTCGGCGACGCGTTCGGTGACGGTTCCGCTGCTTCGCCAGAGTTCCTGGCCGGCGCCGGCTGCGAGCGCCCTGAAGTAGAGCCAGCCATCCATCACCGTCAGGCAGTGCACGTGTGAGGAGCCGGGGCCGGGGTTGATGTCGGCGACGCGTTCGGTGATTGTTCCATTGCTTCGCCAGAGCTCCCTACCGGCGTCGGGTGTGTCCGCTGCGAAATAGAGCCAACTGCCCATCACCGTCAGGCAGTGCACGTGCGACGAGTCGGGGCCGGGGTTGATGTCGGCGACGCGTTCGGTGATTGTTCCATTGCTTCGCCAGAGCTCATGGCCGGTGTCCGGCGTGTCGGCCGCGAAGTAGAGCCAGCCTTCCATCGGGGTCAATGAATGCACTGCCGAGGAATCGGTCCCGGGGTTGATGTCGGCGACCCGTGCTGTGCTGGTTCCGTTGGTGCGCCACAGCTCGTACCCGGCGACCGGCGTGTATGCCTCGAAGTACAGCCAACCGTTCATCACCGTTAGCTGAGACGGGAACCACGGGCCGTCGGAGGCAGTCATCTGCTCGTCGGTCAGCATCATCACAGGAGCGACCTCATCAATCGTGTCGGCGATAGCAACCGGTTCTCAACCCTCATTGATACCGAAAGAGTGGTGCGGTGTCTAGAGGACGAAGGAAGGAGCTGTGAGCGATGAGCCATGAGCGATGAGGCAGAAGGGTTGCCTGTTGCCGGTTGCCTTCCCCCTATCGTCTCCCCCAATGGACACCGCTCTCTTCGACTACGACCTCCCGTCTTCGGCCATCGCTCAGAGCGCGATCGAGCCTCGAGATGCAGCGCGGCTATTGGTCGCGAACTCTCTCGAGAACCGACTTTTCACCGATCTGCCGAGTTTGCTCGATCCCGGAGACCTGGTGGTCGTGAACAACACGCGTGTTCGCCCGGCTCGGGTGCATGCCACGAAGGAGACGGGCGGAGCCGTCGAGGTGCTCCTGACCAAGCGCATCAACGAGATCCTGTGGGAAGCGCTGGTTCGCCCGGCACGTCGGATCCGGCCGGGGACCGCGATGAGGGCCGATTCGCTGCGCATGACCGTGACGACGGAACCCGACCGAGGCGTGGTGGTGCTAGAGATCGTCACCGACGGTCACGACGTCGACGACCTCCTGCCCGGGCTCGGGGAGGTCCCCCTCCCTCCGTACTTCCACGGGACCCTCGACGATGACGAGCGATACCAAACCATGTTCGCAAGGGCGACCGGATCGGCCGCTGCACCGACAGCCGCGCTGCACTTCACTCCGGAGATCGTCGAGTCCTTGCAATCCCGTGGCGTGCACATCACGGAGGTTGAGCTGGATGTGGGACTCGACACGTTCAGACCCATGGCGGGTGGCCCGATCGCGAACCATGAGATGCACCGGGAGCGATACACCGTTCCTTCATCCACCGTTGATGCCATCGAGGAAGCCAAGCGGACGGGCTCGAGGATCGTCGCCGTCGGTACGACCGTGGTTCGAACGCTCGAGACGGCGGCGGACGACAAGGGCCGGTTGGCCGCGGGGTCGGGATCGACCGATCTCTTCATCGTTCCCGGGTACCGAACCAAGATCGTCGACGCGGTGGTGACGAACTTCCACGCACCGAGAACGACGCTCATCGTTATGATCGCCGCTCTCATCGGTCCGCGATGGCGCGACGTCTATGCCTTCGCCCTTGATTCCGGGTATCGCTTCCTGTCGTTCGGAGACGCCATGTTCATCGAGGTTGGGTCATGACCGCCGTGACATGGGATCTTGCTTCCGCCGATGGCTCGGCCAGAACGGGAATCATGTCGACGCCTCATGGCGAGGTCCAGACTCCGAACTTCATGCCCGTCGGCACGCGTGCCACGGTCAAGACGATGGACGTCGAGGATCTACGGACCGTGGGCGCCCAGATCGTTCTGGCGAATACCTATCACTTGATGCTGCGGCCGGGGGAGACCGTGGTATCTCAGCTTGGAGAGCTTCACGGGTTCATGGCGTGGAGCGGACCGATCCTCACCGACAGCGGCGGTTACCAGGTCCTATCGCTCAATCCGAAGATCACTGAGGAAGGGCTCATCTTCCGCAGCACCTACGACGGTTCCCGCGTCGAACTGACGCCGGAGCGTGCTGTGGCCGTGCAAGAGGCGCTCGGATCCGACATCGCGATGGTGCTTGATGTACCGGTTCCGCTTCCATCGCCGAAAGGCGCAACCGAGGAGGCGATGCACCGGACCTACCGTTGGGCCGAACGAGCTCTCGAAGCGAAGCAGCGTGACGACCGGGCGTTGTTCGGAATCGTGCAAGGCGGCGCCGAGCCTGATCTCCGCGAGGAGGCGGCCAAGGACATCGCAGCGCTCGGCTTCCCCGGTTTCGGGATCGGAGGACTCGCCGTGGGAGAGACGCCGGATGAGAGAGATCTAGCGCTGGACGCTGCGCTTCCCCACCTGCCGCCAGATCGTGTTCGCTATGTCATGGGCCTCGGTGATACGGAGGGGATGCTGGCGGCGATCGCACGGGGTGTGGATCTCTTCGACTGTGTCATCCCGACGCGACTCGCCCGACACGGGAAAGCGCTGACGCGAAACGGAGACATCTCGATCAAGCGAGCCGAATGGGTGGAAAACGACACGCCGTTGGACGACGCCTGCTCATGCTTGACATGCCGGCGATACAGCCGCGGCTACCTACGTCATCTCTATACGACGCGTGAACCTCTCGCCGATCGGCTGCTCACGCTCCACAACCTCACCTACACGTTCGATCTTCTTCGAAGCGCAGGAGAGGCCATCACGGACGGGCGCTTCAACGAGTTCCGACGGCACGTCGTGGCAGCTCGAGCGAGGGAGTAGGTTCTGTCGACGGCTAGGATTCCGGCGCTTCACCGGCAACGTCTGTCGGGCATCGAACGGAGGATTCAGTGCTGTATCTGTCGAGCATTCTGGCTGTCGTTTTCGCTCAGACCGAGAGCACCGGCAGCATCGTCGGTTTCCTGCTACCGATAGCGATCCTCGGCGGCCTCTTCTACCTTCTCCTCGTCATGCCGCAGCGGCGGCGTGCCAAGAAGGCGAAGGAACTCCGCGACTCGATCAGCGTCGGCGATGAGATCCGGACCATCGGCGGAATCTACGGCACGATCCGATCCGAGGATGACGAGAGCTTCACGATCGACCTCGGTGGAGGCTCCACGATGCGTATCTCCAGGCGGGCAGTCGCCGAGCGCATTGGAGACGATTCCGAGTGAATCGTAAGAAGGCGCTCATAACGCTGCTGGTCACTCTCGCCATAGCGTGGGGGTCGATCGGCGCAATGCTGCTCGCAGGGTGGGCGCCCAAGCTCGGTCTCGACCTTCAGGGTGGTTTCGCCGTCGTGCTCGTTGGTCCGGAAGGCACCGATACCGACACCCTCGACACCGCAGTTGAGATCATGCGACGCCGGATCGAGGAACTCGGATCCGTGCAGGAACCGGAGATCTCCGTCCAGGGCGAGCGGTCGATCGTTGTTCAGCTTCCGGGCGTCGATGATCGTGAGCGGGCGCTTCAGGCGGTCGGGACGACCGGCGAGTTGTCGTTCCGTCCGGTGCTCGGCCTCGTTCCGCAGAGTCCGGCGCTGACAGATCCGGAAGGCGACCATCCTGACAACCTCGATCCGGTCACCGGTCTCTCTCACCCGGATGACGTGAACGCGGCCATCGCTTACCTCCCAAGCGAGGACGGGTTTTCGGTGTACGTCGTCGGTCCGGCGTTCCTCACCGGTTCCGATATGAAGGGCGGTCGCGCCCAGTTCAGCGGCACCGGGGGTCATGGTGGCGCCGGCGGGTGGGTCGTTGTTCCCGAGTTCACAGACGAAGGCGGCGAGAAGTTCCGACTCGCGACCGGCGAACTAGCGTCATATCCAGTGGGGTCGCCCCAGCGTCAGCTCGCGATCGTGGTCGACGGTGTCGTCGGATCAGCCCCGGAAGTCGCAGCGGGCGTCAGCCCCGACGAAGGACTCGACCCGAATCAGGTGGTCATCACCATCGGATCGTCTGAGGAACCCCAGGCGGAATCCGAAGACCTCGCAGCCATTCTCAACTACGGTGCGCTGCCGACCACGTTCGAGCGTGAGCGCGTCGAATCGGTGTCTGCCTCGCTGGGTTCCGACTCGCTCAAGGCAGGGCTCATCGCAGGCCTCATCGGTCTCGCCCTCGTCACGATCTACATGATCATCTACTACCGGGTCCTCGGTGTGATCGCGATGGTCGGCCTCACCGTGTTCGGCTCCCTGCTCATCGGTGCGATCATCCTGCTCGGCGAGTTCCAGGGGACGACTCTCACCCTGGCGGGCGTGACCGGCATCATCGTGTCGATCGGGATAACACTCGACTCGTACATCGTGTACTTCGAACGGGTGAAGGAGGAGTTCCATACCGGTCGCCCGCTTCGCCCATCCATCGACCACGCCTATCCGGGAGCGTTCAGCACCATCCTGAAAGGCGACACCGTCACGTTCCTTGCGGCGATCCTGCTCTATCTGCTCGCGATCGGTCCTGTGAAGGGATTCGCTCTCACACTCGGTATCGCCACGCTCGTCGATGTCTTCGTCTCCTATTTCTACACACGACCCGGCACCTGGCTGGTCGCTCATTCGCCGCTCGGTGATGGAGGCTGGTTCACCATCCGTGGAGCGATGGGCAGGAGCAGTCGATCCGCTACTCCCACCGAGCCGGTGGAGGTGTCCTCATGAGCGTGCTCACCAGGATGTACCGCGGCGAGACGCACTTCGATTTCGTCGGAGCGGCCAGGAAGACGCTGATCGTATCGGCCGGTCTCATCGTGCTGTCGCTTCTGCTGCTCTTGATCCGGCCGTTGAATCTGAGCATCGATTTCACGGGTGGTGTCATCGTCACGGTCGAGAACCAATCCGACGTGGACATCGCTGATGTTCGGGCGGCACTTGGCGACATCGGTCAGGCCGGGGCGCGAGTGCAGCTCACGGGGGAGGGGTTCATCCTCATCCAGACCGAAGCGCTCGACGCGGCGGCCCAAGATGAGTTGATCGTAGTTGCGGCTTCTGTCGGGGGAACCGACGTGAACGCGGTCACGATCGACGCGGTCGGGCCGACCTTCGGAGCGGAAGTGACACGGGCCGCCATCCAGGCACTCGTGGTGTTCCTCTTCATCGTCGCGTTGTTCATCACATGGCGGTTCGAGTGGAAGATGGCGTTGGCCGCGTTGGCCGCTCTTTTCCACGACCTGATCATCACGGCCGGACTCTTCGCCGCGTTCGGTTTCGTGGTCACGCCCGCGACCGTCATCGCCCTGCTGACGATCCTCGGCTATTCGCTGTACGACACGGTGGTCGTCTTCGACAAAGTGGACGAGAACGTCGAACTCATGCACGATCGATACACGTACACCGAGATCGTGAACGCCTCGATGAACCAGGTCTTGATGCGGTCGATCAATACGTCGCTGACCTCCTTGATCCCGGTCGGATCGTTGCTGCTGGTGGGATCCTTCGCTTTCGGGGCGCACACGCTTCGGGAATTCGCCCTTGCGCTGTTCATCGGGATAGCGATAGGTACCTACTCGTCGATCTTCGTGGCTGCTCCGCTCCTGGCGTTCTGGAAGGAACGTGAGGAGGATTGGGTGGTCGCCCGCAAGCGTGCCATGCGGCGGCGCGGCGGTGATGCGAGCTTGGTGGTTGGGGATGACGTTCGGCCCATGGCCGAGACCGTCCCGGCGGCACCGTCGGTCCCGACCGCATCGTCCGGAGCGGCAGCACGCGCTCCGCGGAAGCGGAAGAAGCGTCGGTAGACTCTCGGGATGGCAGAGGCCATCGCACCCCAAGAGACGGTGAAGCCGCCGGAAGAGATGCTCGACGATCTGATAGCGATCGCCGTTAGGCATCATCCGGGGACGGACGTCGACGCGATCAGGGAAGCCTATGCGGTGGCATCGAAGGCGCACTCCGGGCAGTTTCGACGGACCGGTGATCCATACATCGTTCACCCGCTGGCTGTCGCTCAGATCCTGGCCACGTACGGACTGGACACGGCGACGATCGTCGCGGCCCTTCTGCACGACGTCGTCGAAGACACCGAGTTCTCACTGGATGATCTTGAGCGCGAGTTCGGCTCCGAGGTGGCGCTCCTCGTCGATGGCGTGACGAAGCTCGACCGCATCAAGTTCTCGAGTCGAGAAGAACAGCAGGCAGCCACGATTCGCAAGATGGCCGTGGCGCTCGCCAAGGACATTCGAGTTCTGCTGATCAAGCTCGCGGACCGGACCCATAACATGCGGACGATCGATCCGCTGCCGGAAGAGAAGCGAATACGGGTTGCCTCCGAGACGCTGGACATCTACGCGCCGCTCGCCCACCGGCTCGGTGTGCAAGAGATCAAGCACGAACTCGAAGAGCGCAGTTTCGCCGCGCTCTATCCGGCGAGACGCGAACACCTCGTAGAGCAGATACAGCAGCGGGCACCGGAACGGGAAGCCTATCTCGAGGAGGTCATGGAGGAAGTGACCAGAGTCCTTCAGAACGCGCGCATCGACGCCACGATCACAGGTCGACCGAAGCTCGTGTACTCGATCTATCGAAAGATGATCGATTCGGGTCTGGCGTTCGAAGAGATCCATGATCTGATCGGTATTCGCATCATCGTCCCGGAGGTTCGGGACTGCTATGCGGCACTCGGGCTGGTGCACTCCATGTGGGCGCCGATCCAGGGGCGTTTCAAGGACTACATCGCCATGCCCAAGTTCAACCTCTACCAGTCGCTCCATACGACCGTGGTGGGGCCGGATGGCAAGCCGCTTGAGGTGCAGATTCGCACGATGGAGATGCACGAACGCGCCGAGGCCGGGATCGCTGCCCATTGGCGCTACAAGGAGGGCGAAGATGAATCCGAGATGCCACTTGTCGCGGACATCAACTTCCTCCAGGACGCGACCGCCGATGCCGGTGAGTTCCTCGAAGCACTGAAGCTGGATCTGTATCAGGATGAGGTGTTCGCCCTGACACCGAAGGGCGCGGTGCTCACCCTGTCCCGTGGGGCGACGCCGGTCGATTTCGCCTACCGCATTCACACCGACGTTGGGCATCGATGCGTTGGAGCCAAGGTCAATGGGCGCCTCGTGCCGTTGGCGACGGAGTTGGAGTCGGGCGACATCGTCGAGATCATCACGTCGAAGTCGGAGGATGCGCATCCCAGTAGGGATTGGCTCGAGTTCGTCACTTCGTCGCGGGCTGCAGCGAAGATCCGACAGTGGTTCGTGAAGCAGCGCCGCGAAACGGCACTGGCGGACGGGCGCGACGAGGTTACGAAGGAGCTTCGGCGGCGCTCGATGGCTCTCTCGGGCCACGACGAGGAACTGCTCGGAGTTGCGGCGGAGTTGGGGTTCAGCGATCTGGAACATCTCTACGGATCGGTCGGCGAAGGACGGGTGAGCGCGAAGACCGTCGTCGGGCGCCTTGAGCGGAGGATCGCACCGGATGAAGAGGACGAGACCGATGAGATTCTCGATCGCTTGGTCGCTCCCGAACGGCGGCGGGCGCGCCCGATCAGCGGCGTCATCGTGGAAGGTCTCGACGATGTGCTCGTCAACCTGGCTCGATGCTGCGGACCGGTACCGGGCGATCCCATCATGGGGTTCGTCACGGTGGGGCGCGGCGTCTCCGTGCACAGGACCGACTGCGCGAACATCGGAGCGTTGGAAGAGCAACCCGAGCGGCTCATCGAGGTGGCATGGGCGCCCAACCAGTCCGAGTCGTTCTTCGTCTGGATACAGGTCGAGGCGCTCGACCGGCCCCGCCTGCTGCGGGATGTGACAGCGGTGCTTTCGGACCACGGCGCGAACATCCACACGTCGTCGTCGGTGGCGGGTCGTGACCGCGTCGCGTTCCTGCGATACGAGGTTGAACTCTCCGACCCAGCGCAGCTCGAGCGGGTACTCGCGGATCTGCGCGATGTCGGCGGCGTGTACGAGGCATATCGGCTTGTCCCGGGAGGTGGACGATGATCCTGACATCGGCTGAGCTATGGGCGGCGGCCACGAACTGCTACGTCATCGCTCCGGAGAAGGGTGGACCTGCCGTCATCGTCGACGCGCCACCCGACGTCGACGCCGTCGTCCGGCTGTTGACTCAGCATGACCTCATCCCGGCGGCGCTGCTGGTCACCCACGGTCACGTGGACCATGCCGGGGGCGCCGGAGGAGTCGTTCATCGCACCGGAGTCAGCGCCTTTCTTCATCCGGACGACGATTTCCTGGCATCCGACCCGATGGGGCAGATCAGGTCCCTCTTCGGCTTCGTGCCGTCGGGCGCCGAGGAGTTCGCACCCCCTGAACGGTTCGAGGATCTCACGCACGGCCAACGACTCGATCTCGCCGGATTCGATTTCGAAGTGCGCCATACCCCTGGACATACGCCGGGACACTGCATCTTCGTAGTGGAGAGCGAGGGCATCGTGTTCTCGGGTGATCAGCTCTTTGCCGGTTCCGTGGGACGCACCGACTTCTCCTACGGGAGTTGGGAGGATCTCATGGAATCGATGCGCACACAGGTGATGACTCTTCCGGACGACATGCGGGTCCTCCCGGGGCACGGTCCGGAAACGACGATCAGACGTGAGCGCCGGGCGAACCCGTTCATCCTGGAGTGGCTCGACACCTAGACCTCATACCCAGGGTTGGCAGCACTCCATATGGTGCCGGCAGCCCGCGGTACGCGAACCCTGCGTTCGCAGCGTTACTACCCTTGCCGTTCTTCCGATGACCGGAGGGTCATGACCTATCGCGCGCCCAAGGGCACCGACGATGTCCTCCCACCCGACTCTGCCGTCTGGGTGGAGGCGGAGCGCGCGTTCCTCGACCTGGCCGAACGGTACGGATATGGCCTCGTGCTCACACCACTGTTCGAATCGACCGATCTCTTCTCGCGGGGAATCGGCGAGGACACCGAGGTCGTCGAGAAGCAGATGTACACCTTCGCCGACAAGGGCGGTCGGTCGGTTACGTTGCGGCCCGAAGCCACCGCATCGGTCGTGCGCGCGGTCATCCAGGCCGGCGGTGTCATCGGGACGTTCAAGGGTTCGTACTGGGGGCCGATGTTCCGCTACGAACGCCCTCAGAAGGGCCGGCGACGTCAGTTCTCTCAGGCCGGAATCGAGTACCTGGGGGAGGAGGCGCCGGGCGCCGACGTCGAGGTCATCGAGTTCGGGTACCGCTATCTACAGGCGCTCGGCGTGCCGGACGTCGAGGTGCAACTCAACAGCATCGGGGATGCTCGCGACCGGGCCGTTTACCGATCCGAGCTGATCGCGTTCCTCGAAACCCGCCGTGCCGACCTCTCCGAAGACGCGGTGAGTCGAATCTACGAGAACCCGATGCGGGTGCTCGATTCGAAAGCAGACGCCGCCGCCGTCGCTGATGCACCTACGCCGCTCGAGCACCTGTCGACGGAGACCGCCGAACACTTCGCCGCTATCAGGGATGGTCTTGAGGCCGCTGACATCCCGTATCGGATCGTCCCGACCCTTGTTCGGGGACTCGACTACTACAACCGGACCGTCTGGGAATACGTGCCGCTCGGTTTCGACGCGGCTCAGAGTTCCGTCGGGGGAGGTGGTCGCTACGATGCGCTCTTCGAGATGCTCGGTGGCAAGCCGACTGCGGCGGTCGGCCTGGCCATGGGCCTCGATCGTATTCTCCTGGCCCGGGAACTGAGCGATCCCACTCCGGCGCTCGACGCGTTCGTTGTCGTGGCGGACCCGGAGCGCCGGTCCGATGCAACCGCGTTGGTCCGACGGCTTCGTGATGCTGGGCTTCGGAGCGATATGACGGTCGGCGATCGATCAGTCAAAGCACAGTTCAAGATGGCTGATAGAGCGGGAGCAGCCAACGCCCTCGTCGTCGGCGAGGAATGGGACGAAGGTCGCGTCACCGCGCGCGATCTCGGGACCGGCGTACAAGATCTGGTTGCCGTAGAGGAGATCGAGACATGGCTCGGACAATGAAGACCCACGGCGCCGGGACACTGCGAGCCGCTGATGTGGGGAGCGAGGTCACCCTCGCCGGTTGGGTCGGGCGTCGCCGCGACCACGGAGGTGTGATCTTCGTCGATCTCCGGGATGCGAGCGGGATCGTCCAGGTCGTGCTCAACCCCGAGGAGGCTCCGGCATCCGAGCAGGAGTTGAGCAGCCTTCGTATGGAGTTCTGCATCTCGATCACGGGAACGGTCCGCCTGCGACCGGGGGACATGGCGAATCCGGATCTGCCGACCGGCGACGTCGAGGTGGCCGTGGATGCGATGACCGTGCTCAGCCCGTCGGAGACGTTGCCGTTCCAGATCAACGACCGGATCGAGGTTGATGAAGCGAGGCGACTCCAGTACCGCTACCTCGATCTTCGTAGACCATCGATGACCGAGAACCTCCGCGCCCGCTCCAGGACCATCCGGGCGATGCGTGACGTGATGGACGCTCTTGGATTCATGGAGATCGAGACCCCGACGCTCATCGCCTCGACTCCAGAAGGTGCTCGCGATATGCTCGTTCCGTCGCGGCTCCGCAAAGGGAACTTCTACGCACTGCCGCAATCTCCACAGTTGTTCAAACAACTACTGATGATCGGTGGTGTCGAGCGGTACTACCAGATCGCCCGCTGCTACCGGGATGAGGACCTGCGGGCGGATCGCCAGCTCGAGTTCACACAACTGGATTTCGAGGGGTCATTCTGGGGGCAGGAAGACGTGCTCGACACGCTCGAATCTGTATCGATCAAGGTGACGAAGGAACTCCGCGGCGTCGATCTCGATCGACCGTTCCCGCGGCTCACATGGCATGAAGCCATGGAACGATACGGAACCGACAAACCGGATATCCGGTTCGGCATGGAGATCGTGGACCTGAGTGAAACCTTCGGCGCCACCGGATTCAAAGCGTTCTCGGGCGTCCTGGCATCCGGCGGCTCGATCCGGGGTATCAACGCGGGACCACTCGGGCTCTCCCGATCGGGCCTTGACGGTCTCTCCTCCCGGGCTCAGGAACTCGGAGCGAAGGGACTGGTCTGGATGGTCACTGAGGAGGCCGGAGGGTTCCGCTCCCCGGTCGCCAAGTTCCTGTCCGCCGGCGAACTGGACGGCATCGGCGCTGCTCTGGGTGCGAAGCCCGGCGATGTGCTGCTCCTTGTGGCCGACGAGATGCGCACGGTGCTGGAGATACTCGGTCAGATTCGCCTCGAAGTGGGTCAGCCGGACGGACACGACGAACTGGCCTACCTCTTCGTCGTGGACTTCCCCGTGTTCGAACGGAACGAGGACGGCGATTTCGTTGCGCTCCACCACCCGTTCACTGCACCGGTTGACGTTCGTGAGATGAGCGAGGACCCGGGGCACGCTATCTCGAAAGCGTACGACCTCGTGCTGAACGGTTCTGAGCTTGGGTCCGGAAGCGTCAGGATCCATGACCCGGCGGTGCAGGCGAAGGTCTTCGAGACTCTCGGTATCTCCGATGAGGATGCCGAGCGCCGCTTCGGTTGGTTCTTGGAGGCGCTCCGGTACGGCACGCCGCCACATGCCGGTTTCGCCATCGGGATCGATCGACTTGTAGCGATTCTCCAGAACGCGCCGAACATCCGTGAGGTCATCCCGTTCCCGAAGACGCAGAGCGGCGGCGACCCGTTGACGGGATCCCCGGCGCGGGTGGAGGATGATCAACTTCGCGAACTCGGAATCGAACCGCGACCCGAAGTGAAGGCCGAGTGGGCCGCCGGTGAGGAGGCAGGTGACTGAGCCCGATCTGTTCTCCGACCAGCGAGCCGAGCGACGTCGCGCCAGTGCACCGCTCGCAGCCCGGATGCGTCCGGCGAGTCTCGACGAGGTCGTCGGACAGCAGGGCTTGCTCGCTCCGGGGGCAGCGTTCCGAACGATGGTGGAGGCGGGTCGCCCCGTCTCGATGATCCTGTGGGGACCACCCGGCTCCGGCAAGACAACGCTCGCCCGCCTTGTCGCTGTGAACAGCGCTGCCCGGTTCGACCAGCTCTCGGCAACGTCCGCCGGTGTGAAGGACGTTCGAGAGGTGCTCGCGGCAGCGACGCGGCGCGTCGAGAATGGGGACGGGCGGACCGTGCTCTTCCTCGACGAGATCCATCGTTTCAACAAGGCGCAGCAGGACGCCTTGCTCCCCGGCGTGGAGGAAGGGATCATCATCCTCGTCGGTGCGACGACCGAGAATCCGTTCTTCGAGGTCAATTCGCCGCTGATCAGTCGATCAACCGTGTTCCGCACGGAGGAACTCGCACCGGACGAAGTGGTCGATCTCATCCGGCGCGCCATGTCGGATCCAGTGCGGGGTATCCCGGGGGCAGAGATCGATGACGAGGCTCTCGAGGATCTCGCCAACCGTGTCGGCGGCGACGCTCGACTGGCATTGAACGCTTTCGAACTCGCCGTCACAATCGCTGCGGGCCGTGACAAGACGGAGGTCGGACTCGAGGAGGTCGGTGAGGCCCTTCAACGAAGGGTGATCCGCTACGACAAGGGTGGCGACCGGCACTACGACGTGATCTCCGCGTTCATCAAGAGCGTCCGTGGGTCCGACGTCGACGGTGCTCTCTACTGGCTGCACACCATGATCGAAGCGGGTGAGGATCCCAAGTTCATCGGTCGACGCCTCGTGATCCTCGCCTCGGAAGACATCGGTCTTGCCGACCACAGGGCGCTCGGCATCGCGATCGACGCGTTCCGGGCGGTCGAAGTGATCGGACTCCCGGAGGGTGCGTATGCCCTCACTCATGCCACGGTGTATCTGACGAGCGCGGCGAAGTCGAACTCGCTGGCGAAGGCGATCGGCGCGGCCAGAGAAGCGGTTGAGCGCACGCCGGGCGCCAACGTTCCGATGCATCTGCGTTCGGCGGCAACGGCGGGTCAGCGGTCGATGGGACACGGCAGGGACTACGACTACCCCCACGATGATGTGCTCGGCGTCGTGCCGCAGCAGTACCTTCCGGACGAGGCAACCGGGGCGATCCTGTACCAGCCTGGCGACCACGGTGAGGAGTCCGAACTCGCCGAGCGTCTCGCTCGCATCGACAGAATCCTCGGAAAGAACCGCTAGGGCCGCGAACCCAGGGTATGTGGCGTGTTTCGTTCTGTGGGCTGTCGGCACCATATAGGCGGCCGCGAACCCTGGGTACGCGGGCTTTGGGGGAGCGGGGAGCACTAGCCTTCCCGACCATGTTCACCCGACTGAAGTGGTTCGCCGCAGGCTCCGTCGCCACGATCGGCGCCGGCGCCTATCTAGGTGCCAAAGTGAAACAGGCAAGGGAGCGGATCACGCCCGAGACCATGGCGCGGGCGGGAGTCTCCACCGCCGCCGGCATGATGGGTGCCGTGGGCAGGCGCATGCAGCGCGGGCGTGTGGTCGTTGAGACCGAGACATTGGTGGAAGAACTCGGGAACGTGGAACCAGGGTCTGGCTAACCTCCCGCTCCCATGGACACCAACCAGATTCGCCGAACATTCCTGGACTTCTTCGCCGACCGCGACCACACGGTGGTTCCGTCCGCATCGCTGATCCCGATCGACCCGACGCTGCTGCTCACCAACGCCGGCATGGTGCCGTTCAAGCCGTACATGCTCGGCGAAGAGACACCGCCGTATCTGCGGGCCGTCACCGTTCAGAAGATCGGTCGGACGATCGACATCGACATCGTCGGCACCACAGCCCGCCACCTCACCTTCTTCGAGATGCTCGGGAATTTCTCGTTTGGGGACTACTTCAAAGAGAAAGCGATCCCGTGGTCGTACGATCTGATGACGGAGGGTTTCGGGATCGATCCCGACCGGCTCTGGTACACGGTTCATCTGACCGACGACGAGGCTGCTGAGATCTGGATCGACGGCGTCGGCGTTCCCGCCGATCGAGTGCAACGTCTCGACAAGGACAACTTCTGGCAGATGGGCGTGCCCGGACCGTGCGGCCCGTCGTCTGAGATCTTCTTCGACAAAGGACCGGAATACGGCGAACCGGGCGGGCCGGCCGTCGACGACGAGCGGCACGTTGAGCTATGGAACCTCGTGTTCATGCAGAACATCCAGGACAAGCCGTACCACGTGATCGGCGACCTTCCGGCGAAGAACATCGACACCGGAGCGGGCCTCGAACGAATCGCGACCATCCTGCAAGGCGTCGACACGATCTTCGAGACCGACGTTATCCGCCCCGTTGTTGCCACGGCCGAGAGGGCAACCGGCGTCTCGTACGGTCACGCCGAACGGACTGACGTGTCGCTCCGGATCATGGCCGACCACGGCCGAGCGGTTACGTTCCTCATCGGAGACAAAGTCGTTCCATCGAACGAAGGTCGCGGATACGTGCTGCGCCGCCTCATCCGACGGGCAGTGCGGCACGCCTCGCTGCTCGGGTCTCAGGATCTCATCATGCCGAACCTCGTGACCTCCACCGTTGGGGTGATGAGCGAGGCGTACCCCGATCTGGTCGAGAAACAGGACGGGATCATCGAGATGGTCACCCGCGAGGAGGAGCAGTTCCGACGCACGCTCCGCTCGGGGCACCAACTGCTCGATGAGGAACTGCGAGACCTCGAGCCGGGGGCCATGCTCTCAGGGGAGGCGGCGTTCAAGTTGCACGACACCTTCGGGTTCCCGAAGGAACTCACCGAGGAGATCGTTTCGGAGCGGGGGTTCCAGGTCGACCTCGCAGAGTTCAATTCCATGATGGAGGCACAGCGGGCGCGGGCTCGAGCGGCCTTCAAAGGTGTCGACACGGCGGCTCGCGCCGATGCCTACCGGACGCTGCTCACAGGGGTGCACCAGACAGAGTTCATCGGATACGACAGGGAAGAGGGATCGGGGAAGATCCTGTCGCTGGTCTCAGAAGGAGAGACGATCGAACAGGCCGAAGAGGGCCGCGAGATCGAGGTCTTCCTCGATCGCACGCCGTTCTACGCCGAATCCGGTGGCCAGATCGGAGACTCCGGAACGATCGTCACTCCGACCGGTTCGGTCAAGATCAAGGACACGCAGTTCGCGGTTCCCGGACTCCACGGCCATCGCGGCGTCGTGACCTCGGGGTCCGTGCAACTCGGCCAGGACGCGACGATGGCGATCGATCATGAACGACGAGAACGCATCCGGAAGAACCACACCGGTACGCACATCCTCCACTGGGCGTTGCGTGAGATCGTGGGCGAGCACGTCCATCAGGCCGGGTCGCTCGTGTCGGACGGTCGACTGCGATTCGACTTCAGCCACTACCAGGGCATGGCACCCGAGCAGTTGCGCGAGGTCGAACTTGCCGCCAACCAAAGGGTCATAGAGAACTCCGCCGTCACGACCATCGAGACCTCGAAAGCCGACGCCGAAAAGATGGGCGCCATCGCCTTCTTCGGCGACAAGTACGGCGAGGAAGTTCGTGTGGTTCGGGCGGGCGACTTCTCAACCGAGTTCTGCGGTGGCACACACGTCCCGACCACCGGGCAGATCGGGCCGCTGATTCTCGTGACCGAAGGATCGGTCGCAGCGAACACGCGCAGGATCGATGCCCTCACCGGGACGGCCGGTTACGAGTATCTGGCGGCGCTTCGCACCGACCTCGAACGGACGGCGACGGCTCTCGGGACACAACCCGGCCGGGTCGTCGAGGCGGCACAGTCCCTGTCCCTGCACGCCAAAGAGCAGGAAGCGCGCATCGAGGAGTTCGAACAGCAATCACGCTCCGCCGCAGCGAAAGAACTCCTTGGTGAGTCCGAGGAACACAACGGAAGGAACGTGCTCATCGCCCGTCAAGAGGGTCTTACGGGCGACGCTCTCCGGGCTCTGGCATTCCAGATCCGTGACCGGCTCGGCAGCGGCATCGGAGTGCTCGGTTCTTCGACCGATGGCAAGGGTGCGCTTATCGCATTCGTCTCCGACGATCTTGTCGCCGAAGGCCTCTCTGCCGGTGAAGTCATCAGTGAAGCGGCGAGGCTGCTGGGTGGTGGTGGAAGTCGAGATCCACGTCTTGCTCAGGCCGGTGGGCCCAACGGTGATCGGCTCGACGATGCGCTTGAGGTGGCTCGCACCGCGGCAAGATCAGCGGTTACCGCACTGTGACCCGGATCCTCGGGTTGGACCCGGGGGAGCGGCGCGTCGGAGTCGCGCTATCGGACCCCACCGGTACCATTGCTTCACCACATTCCGTGATCGACCGACGCTCGGTGAAACTCGCCGACGCCGTGCGGGCGCTGTGTGAGGAGCACGGTGTGGAGCGGATCGTGGTCGGACTGCCGACCGGTCTTTCCGGGGTTGAAGGACCTTCTGCGAAGGCCGCACGAACGGTCGGGACCGCGGTTGCTGAGGCAACAGGCCTCCCGGTGGAGTACCAGGACGAGCGGTTCACCACCGTGACGGCTGAAGCGGCTCTGCTCGAAGGTGGTGTGCGGCGTGCGAAGCGGCGCGATGTCCGAGACAAGGTGGCAGCCGCCGTGATCCTCCAAAGCTATCTCGACCGCAAGGACCTTCCGGGTGACCGAACCATCAGCGACACCGACTGACAAGCGATCCAAGAGGCCGCTGTTCATCGCTCTCGGCGTTGTCGCTGCAATCGTCATGCTGGTCGTTGGCGCCCGATTCCTCGCCACGGCGGTAGCCGGTGGACAAGCTCTCGACGTCGAGCCGGGAGTTGCGGTCTCCGTCGAGGTTCCGGCGGGTTCTTCGGCACGCGAGATCTCAACACTCATGGAGCAGGCCGGTGTCGTGCGGGCAGGCGAACTCCGTGCAGCGATAGACAAACAGGGTGTCGCATCGCGACTCCAGGCCGGCACGTACAACCTCGAGACGCTGATGACGCCGGAATCCGTCGTCGAACGACTGCTCGCGGGCCCGGATAGCCCGACCGGGTCCGGCATCATCGTCTACGAAGGCCACGACATTCATCGGATCCTGGAAGGCCTCTCCGCAGAGACCGGATATCCCGTCGAGGCCTTCGAAGAGGCGCTCACCAGCGG